>CAYFLP010000222.1:0-3718 GCA_964344045.1 uncultured Bifidobacteriaceae bacterium | reverse complement strand
CCCCGTGATCAGCGCGCTGCCTGACTATGTGTCGCTGGTGCGCCCAGGCAGCGCGGGCGAGCTGCGCGCCGGCGCCCGCATCCGCGGATGGAGGGTCGCCCCCGAGGACATCCAGCAGACCTCCCCGCCTGTCACCGGCCTGGCTCGCACCTGGCTCGACGTGGCACGCGAAGGCACTCTCGCCGATGCGCTGTCGGCGGGAGACCACCTGCTCAGGGGCCTGTATGCATCACTGGAGGAGCTCACCGCTGTCGTGGGGCGCTCGGACACGTCACGAGGCAGGCGTCGGATCCACCTGGCCCTGGCGCACGTGAGCCGGAGGCGCGAGTCTCCGCTCGAATCAGCCTCCTGGGCGTACTTCCTCGAACGGCGGATAGCCCTTCCCCAGATGCAGGTGGTCGTGCGAACGGCAGGTGGCAGGTTCATCGGCAGGGTCGACTTCCTGTGGCCCGAGCACAGGCTCGTGGGCGAGTGCGACGGCCGCGCCAAGTACGCGCATCCCGACGACCTGTACGCCGAGAAGCGCAGGGAGGATGCGCTCCGAGCAGAGGGCCTGCGGGTGACGAGGTGGGGCCTGTCAGATCTCCGGACGGACGCGCTGGCCGCGCACCTTCGCCGAACCCTCGCGCAAGTGTCATAGACCCCACGCTTTATGACACCTGCGCGAGGGAAACGTGTTGACGGCCTGAGCAGCAGCGGCGCCGCATGACCAGGCGGCCGCGGGCTAGTCCGTCGCAGGGACGACGACAGCAGCGGCGCCGAGCCCGATCGCCGTCGCATTCCAGACCAGGAAGTCACGGACTCCCTCGGGCGTGCCGGACGCATAGGCGCGCAGTGCCTTGACGTACGCCGGCCGGCCCTGCTGCCAGATGCCGTGCTCGGGGATGGAGAAGAGCGACGGGTCCACCCCCCGAGAGGCGAGCACCAGCCGCAGCAGTGCCCGTGCGAGCAGGCCCGAGCCCCAGCCGAACGGACGAAGCACTGCAACCTCGGCATGCGCGATGGACGCGACCACGACCGCGGGCGCAGCAGTGGGCGCGGTGAGCACTCGCGCCAGTGCTGCGAGGCGGTCGGCCGCGACGGATGCGGCGGGCAGGGAGCCGAGGTGGAGCGGGTCGTCGACATGGACGGCATCGGCGGAGCGCGGCCTGCCGAGTTCGTCCTCCGGCACGAAGCCGTGGGCGACCACGGCATGCAGGCGCGCAAGGACTTGGAGAGGCGCCCTCTCGAATGCGTCCAGCTGGCTCGGGATATCGGCATTCAGGCGCTGCGCCGCGTCGAGCACCCGACCCATGGGCGAGGCATCGGCCTCGACTATGTCGGCACCGTCGATGGCCGCCGAGTCACGGGCACCGCGGTCGGACGAGGACGCGGCGACGGCGGCAGCGGCTCCGCGCACATCGCGACGCCAGAGCAGCCCGTCAACCTCCGCACGGGCAGCAGCGGCCGAAGCGGCCACCCACTCGTCGGCGGCCAGCACTGCCAGTGGATCGCTCGGATTTGCGGACACTCCCCCATCTAACCCGCCGCTTTGATTGACTTGCGGCCATGACCACCATTCCGAGCCAGTCGAACGACCCAGCCCTGGCGAACCTGCTGCGCGAAGATCGGATGTTCCCACCCAGCGCGCAGTTCGCCGCGCAGGCGAACGTCAAGCCTGCGGCGTACGAGCAGGCATCGGCCGACCGGCTCGGCTTCTGGGCCGAGCAGGCAGGGCGCATCGACTGGGCGACGCCGTTCACCGAGGTACTGGACTGGTCGAACGCCCCGTTCGCGAAGTGGTTCGTCGGTGGCACCCTTAACGTCGCCTACAACTGCGTCGACCGCCATGTGGAATCCGGGCACGGCGACCAGGTCGCGCTGCGCTTCGAGGGCGAGCCCGGGGACCGCCGCGACATCACGTACGCCGAGTTGCAGCGCGAGGTGTCGCAGGCCGCGCATGCCCTGGCCGAGCTGGGCGTGACAGCAGGCGACCGCGTCGCGATCTACCTGCCCATGATCCCCGAGGCCGTGATCGCCATGCTCGCGTGCGCACGCATCGGAGCGCCGCACTCCGTGGTCTTCGCCGGCTTCTCGGCCGAGGCACTGCGCAGCCGCATCGACGATGCCCAGGCGAAGCTGGTCATCACGGCGGACGGCCAGTACCGGCGGGGGGCTGCCATGGCCCTGAAGCCCGCCGTCGACGAAGCCGTCGCGCAGACGTCCACCGTCGACCACGTGCTGGTCGTGCGTCGGACAGGCGAGAGCGTCGAGTGGAACGAAGGACGCGACGTGTGGTGGGACGACATCGTGCCGCGACAGGCCGACACGCACGAGCCCCAGGCCTTCGATGCGGAGCACCCGCTCTTCATCCTCTACACGTCCGGCACGACCGGCAAGCCCAAGGGAATCCTGCACACGTCCGGCGGCTACCTCACCCAGGCTGCCTACACGCACAACGCAGTGTTCGACCTCAAGCCGGACACCGACGTGTACTGGTGCACGGCCGACATCGGCTGGGTCACCGGCCACTCCTACGTGGTCTACGGGCCGCTCGCCAACCGCGTCACGCAGGTGATCTACGAGGGCACTCCCGACACCCCCGGCAAGGACAGGTGGTGGGACATCGTCGAGCGCCACGGCGTCACGATCCTGTACACGGCACCGACCGCGATCCGCACGTTCATGAAGTGGGGCGACGACCTGCCGCGCGGAAAGGACCTCTCGAGCCTGCGCGTACTCGGATCGGTCGGCGAGCCGATCAACCCCGAGGCGTGGATGTGGTACCGCGATGTCATCGGCGGAAGCAACTGCCCCATCGTCGATACCTGGTGGCAGACCGAGACGGGCGCGATGATGATCAGCCCGCTGCCCGGCGTGACAGCGTGCAAGCCGGGCTCAGCGATGCGTCCGCTGCCGGGCATCTCCGCTGCCATCGTCGACGACCACGGCACTGCGGTGGGCAACGGCTCCGGGGGCTACCTCGTGCTGACCGAGCCGTGGCCAGCAATGCTGCGCGGCATCTGGGGCGACGACCAGCGCTACATCGACACCTACTGGTCCCGCTGGCCGCAGTACTACTTCGCCGGCGATGGCGCGAAGTGGGACGAGGACGGGGCCATCTGGCTGCTGGGCCGGGTCGATGACGTGATGAACGTGTCCGGCCACCGCATCTCGACCACGGAGGTCGAGTCCGCGCTGGTGAGCCATCCGATGGTTGCCGAGGCTGCCGTCGTAGGCGCGGACGACGAGACGACCGGCCAGGGCATCGTGGCCTTCGTGATCCTGCGCGGGGGCGTCGACGGTCAGGACGCGGACGCGATCGGCAAGACCCTCCGCGACCACGTGGCCCACGAGATCGGCCCCATTGCCAAGCCCCGCCAGATCCTCGTCGTCGCCGAGCTGCCCAAGACCCGCTCGGGCAAGATCATGCGCCGCCTGCTGCGCGACGTCGCCGAGAACCGCACGCTCGGCGATGCGACTACCTTGGCCGATCCATCGGTCATGGGCCTGATCGCTGACGGCCTGTCGTCGGCGTCGTCGCAGGATTGACCGCTTTCGAAGGAAAGTCAGCGTTCGCAGAAGTGCTCGCGCGCGCAGGAGTCATCAGGTTCGACAGGGTGGGCCGGCCTGGGCAGGACAGCTAGCCTGGCCATGTGACCGAGCCGCAGTTCCTCGCGCTGCCCAGTGCACGCGAGCGGAGCTGGCTCCTGCGGCAGTTGCGCAGCGAGACCGTCGG
>CAYFLP010000221.1:0-3722 GCA_964344045.1 uncultured Bifidobacteriaceae bacterium | reverse complement strand
CGAACATGGCCATGGAGATGGCACCGAGCAGGAACAAGGTCGTTGCGGCGTTCTTGGACTTGGGCTCCTTGAAGGCCGGCACGCCGTTCGCGACGGCCTCGATGCCGGTCAGCGCCGTGGTGCCGGACGAGAACGACCGGGCGACGAGGAAGACCAGGGCCAGCCCGGTGAACGAGTTCTCCGCAACGATGGTCCAGTTGGCGCTCTCGGCCTCGAGCGACTGGCCCAGGGCCATCTCGACGGCCGCGTAGCCGATCATGACGAAGATCGAGGCGATGAAGAAGTAGACGGGGATGGCGAAGAAGGCGCCGCTCTCCTTGACCCCACGCAGGTTCAGCAAGGTGATGAGCACGACGAAGCCGACGGCGAACCAGACGTTGTGGT
Source organism: uncultured Bifidobacteriaceae bacterium (assembly GCA_964344045.1). GTDB lineage: Bacteria > Actinomycetota > Actinomycetes > S36-B12 > S36-B12 > UBA10649. The sequence continues at coordinate 3,338 of CAYFLP010000221.1, read as the reverse complement.
TGTTCACGAAGGGGATGGTCGAGCCGAGGTTCGCGACTGCGGACGAGATCGAGACTGCGACGGTGAGCACGTAGTCGATCAGGAGTGCGCTTGCGACGAAAACGCCGGCCCGCGCACCGAGGTTGACCGAGACCACCTCGTAGTCGCCACCGCCACTGGGGTAGGCATGGACGTTCTGGCGGTACGACGCGACGACCGTGAAGTAGATGACGATGACGAGGAGCGCGACCCACGGGCCCCAGGCGTACATGGAGAAGCCGCCGAGCGAGAGCACCAGCAGGATTTCCTGGGTCGCGTACGCATTGGACGACAGGGCATCGCTGGCGAAGACGGGCAGTGCAATGCGCTTGGGCAGGAGCGTCTCGCCGAGTCGCTCGCTGCGCAGCGCACTGCCGAGGAAGACGCGCTTGAGTGCGTCGGAGGCGGGCACGGGATTGAGCCTACTGCCGCCCGTGCTCGATGGGTGCGCCTGTCGGGCGTCCGCAGGTGTAGCGTCAGCCGCGTGCACATCGTGATCCTCGGTTGCGGGCGCGTCGGCTCGCTCCTCGCCCATCGCCTGGACGATGACGGCCATTCCGTCGCCGTCGTCGACCAGGACGCGGGCGCCTTCCGCAAGCTCGGCCCCGACTTCAGCGGCCAGACCGTGACAGGCGTGGGCTTCGATCGCGAGACCCTCGAGCTTGCCGGCATCGAGCGCGCACAGGCCTTCGCAGCAGTGTCCAGCGGCGACAACAGCAACATCCTCGCGGCTCGCGTGGCACGCGAGACCTACGGCGTGGGCCAGGTGGTCGCTCGCATCTACGACCCGCGCCGGGCCGAGGTCTACCAGCGCCTGGGCATCCCCACCGTCGCAACCGTCGCCTGGACCACCGGGCAGATCATGCGCTGGCTGCTGCCGATGGGCGCCCAGGAGGAGTTCCGCGACGCCAGCGGGACGGTGATCCTTGCCGAAGTCCACGTCGGCACGCCGTGGCTCGGTCGACGCGCGTTCGACCTCGAAGCCGCTTCGGGAGCGCGGATCGCCTACCTCACGCGCTACGGCTCGGCGATCCTGCCCACGTCGGAGACAGTCGTGCAGCAGGGCGACCTCGTGCATGCGCTCTTCGAGCCGGACAATCGCGAGCACGTCGAACGGGTCTTCGAGAACGGGGCACAGTGATGCGCGTGGCTATCGCCGGTGCCGGCAAGGTGGGGCGCTCCATCGCCCGCGAGCTCGTGGCCAACGGCCACCAGGTGCTGCTCATCGATCGGGATCCCGAATTGGCCCGGCCGGGAGTCGTGCAAGGCGCCGAGTGCCTGCAGGCGGATGCGTGCGAGATCTCGGCCCTTGACGAGGCGCGACTGGAACAGTGCCAGGTAGTGGTGGCTGCCACGGGCGACGACAAGGTAAATCTCGTCATCTCACTGCTGGCGAAGACCGAGTACGGCGTGCCCCGTGTGGTCGCACGCGTGAATCACCCCAAGAACGAGTGGATGTTCGACGAGTCCTGGGGCGTCGATGTTGCCGTGTCCACTCCGCGCATGCTGTCCGCGCTCGTCGAGGAGGCCGTGAGCATCGGCGACCTCGTGCGGCTGTTCACCTTCCGCCAGGGGGACGCGAACCTCGTCGAGATCACCTTGTCAGGCGACTCCCCCGTCGTCGGCTCTCGCGTGGGCGACCAGCACTGGCCAACCGATACCGCACTCGTCGCGATCGTGCGCGGCCCTCGAGTCATCACGCCCTCAGCCGACGACCCGCTGGAGCCCGGTGACGAACTGCTGTTCGTCGCATCGCCCGACCAGGAGCCTGCCCTGCAGCGGATGCTCGGTCACTCCTGAGGCCCGGCGCCCTTGCGGGCAGCCAGGGCTCGGCGCTCCTCGAAGACGGGAGCGAGCACGCGGTAGGTCACGTACGCACCCGCCAGGAATAGCGGCCACCCCATGAGCACCTTGACTATGCCGAGGGCCGTCACGGCGTGTGCCAGGTACAGGGGCACCTGCACGACCACCCGGAAGTAGAAGACTCCCACCCACAGCCATGAGGCGGCTGCGTAGGTTCGCCGCAGGCGTTGATCCTGGCGCCACGCCGTGCGCTCGCCGGTCAGGTAGCCCATGGCGATGCCCAGGAGGGGCCAGGTCACCAGGTTGCCAATCAAGAACGCCGTGCCGTAGGCGATGTTCGTGAGCAGGCCGGGCAGGAAGAAGTTCTCGGCACGTCCGGTGCGCCACGCGAAGAATGCGCTGATCGCCAGCCCTGCGAAGCCGGCCAGCACCTGCTGCAGGGGCTCGCGGCGCACGAGCCGGACGACTGCGATCACGGCACCCGTTGCGGCCGCGATGGCGGCCGACACGGCCACCGCGCGCTCGACGGGCTGGGCGGACATGACCAGGTAGGCGACGACGAACACCACGGTCGGCAGGCCGGAGTCGATGATGCCCCGCCAGCCGCCGATGGCGCGCTCGAGCAGGACAGTCTCCGCCTTGACGTCTGCAGCGGTCTCGTGGTCCGGGTTGCCCGCGGGCGATTCGTCCATGTCAGCCCGCCTTGGGCAGGAGCTCATAGCGCGGGTTGTAGATCGTCCGGCGTCCGTCCGGGTTCGTCAGGCGCCCGTGGACGATCATCGACCGGCCGGCATCGATGCCCGGGATCATGCGACGGCCAAGCCATACGACGTGGACGTGGCCCGAGCCGTCATACAGGTCCACCTCAAGCGCGGGAATCGACGCGCGCGGGCGCAGGGTGACGGTATTGACCACTCCGGAGATGGTGACCGAACCCCCCACCTCGCACTCCGCGATCGCCTCGATGCCCTCGGACGATGCCAGGCGAACGCGCCGCTGCAACTCCTCCGCCTCGGCCTGCTCCTGGGTACGCGTGAGTCGATGCCACATGCCGCGCATGCCACCGGGCACTGCCTCGCTCATCGGACGAATGGCCTATCGGGTCTCGGTGATCTCGGGCCCGCGCACGGGGAGGGAGATGGTCTGCGGGGCTGCCGGCGCCTGGGCGGGGGCCTCGGGCAGGCGCAGCGGGATCGGCGAGCCGACGGGCATTGCCTCATTGCCGCGCACCACGGCCAGCGTGCGCACCAGTGCGTCGAAGTCCGAGGCCGCATCGCCTGGTCGTGCGGCTGCCCCGAGAAAGACCGCGCGCAGGAACCACCGGGGGCCCTCGATGCCCACGAACCGAGCGGGCTGCAGGCCGGCGGCTCCGTCGCTGGCAGGCACCTGGGCGCGCAATTCGATGCCGAAGGCGCCATCGGCCTCCTCGACGAGTCCGCCACCCTGGCTGATGGATGCGGACAGCTGGCGGCGCACGTCGTCCCACAGGCCGCCGCTGCGTGGCGCTGCATAGGGCT
>CAYFLP010000220.1:0-3764 GCA_964344045.1 uncultured Bifidobacteriaceae bacterium | reverse complement strand
GACCTACGCCATCACCGCCCGCATGGCGCCGCAGCACTGCCCTCGCACGCACCTGCACCCATGGCCGAGTGCTCAGCACGACGCACGCGCAGGCGCATGCCGCGGCTGCCAGCGACGCTGCCCACCTCACGACGCGTCGAGCGCAGGGAGGTCCGCAGGATCGCGATCCACCCATCGCATGCGGTCACCGTCGCGCACGAGCACGGGTGACGTGCGCACGAGACCGTCCATCCCCCTGTGCATCGAGTGAATGGCCGACAGCCGACGGATGCCGCCCGATGTGCGTTCGAGGTGCACAACGGCCTCCAGGCCCGCGCCCATCAGCGCATGGACAGCTGCCCTGTCGATGCCCGCCGTCAGCGCGAGGGCTTCCAGGCGCGCAGGAACATCCTCGGCCGAATTCGCGTGGACCGTTCCGCAGCAGCCGTCGTGACCTGTGTTCAGCGCCAGGAGCAGGTCTACGACCTCTGCACCGCGCACCTCCCCGACTACCACGCGGTCGGGTCGCATGCGCAGTGACTGGCGCACGAGATCGCGCAGTGTCACCTCGCCAGCACCTTCGGCATTCGGCAGCCGAGACTGCATGCGCGCGACATGGGGATGATCCGGCCGAAGCTCGACCGAGTCCTCGACGATGACCAGTCGCTCATCGGCCGGCACCTCGCCCAGCAATGCTGCGAGCACCGTGGTCTTGCCACTGCCCGTTCCACCAGACACGAGGAAGTTGATGCGTTCCTTCACCAAGGAACGCAGGGCCTCGGCGCCGACATCGTCGATGGAGCCTGCCGCCTGCAGGCCGGCAATGTCGAAGGAGGTGCGCTGCGGCACGCGCAGCGAGATCAGCGTGCTGTCGACGGCTACAGGAGGCAGCACTGCATGCAGGCGGGTTCCGTCGGGAAGCCGTGCATCGATTGTCGGCGCTGCGTCATCGAGGCGGCGTCCTGCCTGGGCAGCCAGGCGCTGCGCAAGCCTGCGCACGTCATCCGCGCTGCCGAAGAAGATGTCGGCGCGCTCCAATCCGTTGCCGCGGTCCACCCAGACCTCGCGCGGCCCGACGACCAGCACGTCCGTCACCGAGCGATCGCGAACCAAGGGCTCGAGGACGCCGACGCCCACCATCTCCTGGCGAAGGCTTCCGACTATCTCCAGTACCGCATCGTCGCCGAGGACGAGCCCCTCTGCCCGCAGTGCCGACGCGACATCGGGCGCAGTCGCATCGGCACCCCGCTCCACCAGGCGACGGCGAACCCGCTCCACCAGCCCCTGGCTCATGCCGCACGCTCCAGCTCGCGTGCCCACGCACCCACGAAGCCCGCGCAGCAGCGGCCGTAGGGGTCACGCAGTGGCACGAGGTCACCGGCGTCGGCCGCGAGCGGGATGCGCTGAGAGAACGGCAGGCGCAGGGCCTCGCGCTCTCCGACAGCGTGCTCGATCGCATCCGGCCCAAGGCCCCTGCCGTCAGCGCGGACCACCAGGCTCACGTCCGCGGCACGCTGGCGCACTTCGGGGATCAGCCGGGATGCCGAGATCACCGAACGAACGCGGGTCGTCGATACGACGACGACGGACGACGCGCGTGCAAGCGCTGCGTCGACGATGCCGTCCAGTACCCGAGGCAAGTCGACGACCACCGCATCGAAACCGCGCACGGCCGCGTCCAGCACTTCCGCGAAGGAGCCGGGCATGACCTCTGCGGGGCCCGATCGCGACCATGACAGCACGCTCATCCCTTCGACGGACGGAAGTGCGTCAGCCAGTGCACTCGCAGCGAGCCGACCCCGGGTGTCGGCGATGTCAGGCCAGCGGATGCCAGGGGCGCCCTCCATTCCCAGAAGCACGTCGATTCCTCCGCCGAGCGGGTCGGCATCGATGACGATCGTGCGCATCCTCGCCGCGGTGCACCTGGCGACCGTCGCCGCGAACGTCGACGCACCTGCTCCGCCTGTTGCCGGGAGCACGGCCAGCACTGCTCCATTGCGCGACGGGCCTTCTGACGCGCTGCCCAGTTCGTCGAGTAGCCAGCGACTCCCATCAGGAAGCACCACGACGTGCTCGGCACCAAGCGCCATCGCCTTTCGCCAGTGAGCGTCGCTCTCGTGCGTGGCCAGGAGCAGTACGCGCGATCGCCGGCCCAACGGCTCCTGCACCAAGTCCTCCGCAGCGTCATCGCCCACCATGACAAGGGACGCGGTCTGCCAGTGGGCCCTTGCCGAACGCGCATCGGACGCCAGGTGCACCTCGATCCCATGGGCCGCAGCGAGCCCCGTCACCTCTTCTATGCACACGGGATCGCGCGTGACGAGCAGTGGCAGGTTCTTGCGCATGATCGACTCCGTCCTGCGCGACGTGAATGCCGCGCGCACCACAGCGTCGATCGGGAAGGCCGGCACCCGCCAGTGCCCAGGTCGCCGAATGTGGACAACCTGCGTCATCCACAGGACGCGAACGGGGATCGGGGTACCTTTGCCGCGTGGGCGAGTCGGCAGCGTTCTTCGACCTCGACAAGACGATCCTTGCGAGGTCGAGCTCCTTCGCCTTCGCCCGGCCGTTCTACAAGGAGGGGCTGATCGGGCGCTCGGACGTCATCCGCAGCGCCTACGCGCAGTTCGTATACCTGGCCTCCGGCGCCGACCACCAGCAGATGGAGACGATGCGGGAGTACATGTCGAAGCTGGTCACCGGCTGGGACGTCGACAAGGTGCAGTCCATCGTCAGCGAGACCCTCGACGACATCGTCGATCCGATGGTCTACCAGGAAGCCGTCGAGCTGATCGAGCAGCACAAGGCAGCCGGACGCGACGTCATCATCATCTCCTCGTCAGGCACCGACATCGTCGAGCCGATCGGGCAGCGGCTCGGCGCTGACCTGGCGATCGGCACTCAAGTGGGAATCGAGCAGGGCCAGTACACCGGCGAGATCTTGTTCTACGCCTACGGAGAGGGCAAGGCCGATGCCATGCGGTCGCTCGCTGCCGAGCGCGGCTACGACCTCGAGAAGTCCTACGCCTACAGCGACTCGCAGACCGACCTGCCGATGCTCGAGGCCGTCGGGCATCCCGTGGCAGTCAACCCCGATGCCGAGCTGCGGGCAGTCGCCACCGAGAGGCAATGGCCGATCATCGACTTCGCCAAGCCGGTTGCGCTGCGCGAGCAGCAGGTCAAGCGGCAGGCGGTTGCCAGCGGGGCGGCCGTCGCGCTGGGGGCTGTCGCACTGGGCATCACCTGGTATGCCCGCCGCCGCTCCCAGCGCACCTGACGACCACCACACCTGACGACCACCGCACCCAACGCCCCCCCAAGAACGCCGTTTCCCTCGCGCAGGTGTCATAAAGCGCGGGGTTTATGACACCTGCGCGAGGGAAACCGTGGCTGCGCGGAGCGCACGACTTGCGCCGCAGCACCGGACGCCTGTGGACAGCCGGTTGCCCGCCCACCCGAGAGCGCGCACAGTGCTGCCATGCCACGCCCGTCGCAGCCAGACCCGCGCCTGCCCTTCATCGTCACTCGCACCCAGGCAGTCGACGCAGGCATGACCGCCGATCAGATCCGCCAGCGGGTCCGATCAGGGAAGTGGACGCGCCTGGCCCACGGTGCCTATCGGCGCAACGGCGCCGTGGCCGATGACTCAGGTGATCGCTTCGCGGCAGAGCGACGGGCGCACGCGGAGCTCGCAGCAGCCCAGGCGCATGCCTCCGCCGGCTGCGTCATCGCAGGCTTCAGCGCCGCCGCCGTACACGACATCCCCGTGATCAGCGCGCTGCCTG
>CAYFLP010000219.1:0-3765 GCA_964344045.1 uncultured Bifidobacteriaceae bacterium | reverse complement strand
ACGGCCGGCGTGGCCGAGGAGCTGCTCTCCTTCTCCGGCCCTGCGCGCGTGTTCATGTCGCAGGACGAGGCCGTGGAGGCGATCCTCAACGATCGCGTGCAGGCCGGCGACTGCGTGGTCATCCGCTACGAGGGCCCCAAGGGCGGCCCCGGCATGCAGGAGATGCTCTACCCGACCTCGTACATCAAGGCCAAGGGGCTCGGCAAGGCCTGTGCGCTGGTCACGGACGGGCGCTTCTCCGGCGGCACCTCCGGCCTGTCGATCGGCCATGTGTCGCCCGAGGCGGCAGCGGGCGGCGCGATCGCTCTTGTCGAAGACGGCGACACGATCGTCATCGACATCCCCGCGCGCTCCATCCGCGTCGATGTCGACGATGCAGAGCTCGCCCGCCGCAGGGAGGCGATGCAGGCCCGGGGCAAGGAGGCCTTCACCCCGGCCGGCCGGGATCGGCAGGTGTCGGCTGCGCTGCGCGCCTACGCCGCCATGGTCACCTCGGCGGATACCGGGGCCGTGCGCGACGTCTCGCGCCTGGGCTAGCACGGGCCGTTGCACTCCCTCTCGGGACGCTGGCTGCTCTCCCGGTGGTTCGGCCGCCACGTGGGGTAGGGGTGGCATGTCCGGGCCGGGCACGGTAGGGTCCTTCCCGTGGCACACCTTGTAGTAGTTATCGAGCGCGCGGGCTGACGCACACCTCCCGCGCGCTGCCCTCCGTTACCCAGTCGGGTCGGGGGGTTTTTCGTTGAACGGACCTGATCGAGAAGGAATGGCACTGATGGGCGAGAAGATCACCGGGGCGCAGAGCCTGGTGTACTCCCTGGAGGCGGCGGGCGCAACCGACGTCTTCGGCATCCCTGGCGGGGCGATCCTGCCGCTCTACGACCCCCTGATGGACTCGGTGAAGGTACGCCACATCCTGGTCCGACACGAGCAGGGCGCAGGTCATGCGGCGGAGGGCTTCGCGGCCGCCTCGGGCCGAGTCGGCGTCTGCATGGCGACCTCGGGCCCCGGGGCAACCAACCTCGTCACCCCGCTCGCCGACGCCAACATGGACTCGGTCCCGATGGTGGCCATCACCGGCCAGGTGTCATCGGCTGCCATCGGCACCGACGCCTTCCAGGAGGCGGACATCCGGGGCATCACGATGCCGATCACCAAGCACAACTTCCTCGTCACGAATGCCGACGAGATCCCGCGCGCAGTCGCCGAGGCCTTCCACCTCGCCGCTACCGGCAGGCCCGGCCCCGTCCTCGTCGATGTGTCGAAGGACGCGCTGCAGGCGACCACCGAATTCGCCTGGCCAGAGTCGCTCGACCTTCCCGGCTACCACCCGGTCACCCGCCCGCATGCCAAGCAGGTGCGCGAGGCGGCCCGGCTGATCCTGGAGTCGCAGCGACCGGTGCTGTACGTGGGCGGCGGCGTCATCCGGGCGAATGCCTCGGCCTCGCTGCGCCGGCTTGCCGAGCTCACCGGGATCCCCGTCGTCACCACCTTGATGGCGCGCGGCGCGTTCCCCGACAGCCACACCCAGAACCTGGGCATGCCGGGCATGCACGGCACGGTGGCGGCCGTCGGTGCACTGCAGCAGTCCGACCTGCTCATCACGCTCGGCGCCCGCTTCGACGATCGCGTCACCGGCAAGCTGTCGACCTTCGCGCCGCATGCGTCCGTCATCCATGCCGACATCGATCCGGCCGAGATCGGCAAGAACCGCTACGCGGACGTGCCGATCGTCGGCGACCTCGCCGTGATCATCCCCGAACTGGTCGCCGCGATCGAGTCGGAGATCGAGGCCGGCCGCATCGGCGACTACGCAGCATGGTGGAGCCAGCTCAACCGGCTGCGCGACACGTATCCGCTCGGCTACGACCAGCCTGACAACGGCTCGCTCGCGCCGCAGTACGTGATGCAGCGACTGAGCGCGATCTCCGGCCCCGAATCCCTGTATGTCGCCGGCGTCGGCCAGCACCAGATGTGGGCGGCGCAGTTCATCGGCTACGAGAACCCGCGTACCTGGATCAACTCCGGGGGCCTGGGAACCATGGGCTTCGCCGTTCCGGCGGCCATGGGCGCCAAGGTCGCCTGCCCCGACAAGACGGTCTGGGCGGTCGACGGCGATGGCTGCTTCCAGATGACCAACCAGGAACTGGTCACCTGCACCATCAACGACATCCCGATCAAGGTCGCGCTCATCAACAACGGCAACCTCGGCATGGTCCGCCAGTGGCAGACCCTGTTCTACAACGAGCGGTACTCCAATACCCGGCTGCACTCGCATCGCATCCCCGACTTCGTGAAGCTGGCCGATGCCTACGGCTGCCATGGCCTGCGGTGCGAGAGCGCCGAGCAGGTCGATGCCGTCATCGAGAAGGCGATGTCGCTCGACGACGCGCCCGTAGTCATCGACTTCGTGGTTCACGAGGACGCAATGGTGTGGCCGATGGTCGCGGCAGGAACGAGCAACGACGAGCTGATGGTGGCACGCGAGATGGCACCGGACTGGACTGGAGAGGACGACTGATGTCACGCCACACACTGTCAGTCCTGGTGGAGGACAAGCCCGGCGTGCTCGCACGCGTGGCCAGCCTGTTCTCCCGCCGGGGCTTCAACATCGAGTCGCTGGCCGTAGGGCCGACCGAGCTGCCGGACGTATCGCGCATGACCATCGTCGTCAGCGTCGAGGGCTTCCCGCTCGAGCAGGTCACCAAGCAGCTGAACAAGCTCATCAACGTCCTGAAGATCGTCGAGCTCGACCCGGACCAGTCCGTCCAGCGCGAGATCCTGCTCGTCAAGGTCAAGTCCGACCTCGACACGCGCTCGCACATCCTCGAGACCGCCCAGCTGTTCAGGGCGAAGGTCGTCGACGTGTCGCCCGAGGCCGTCACGATCGAGGCGACGGGCAAGTCCGACAAGCTCGACGCCCTGCTGAAGGTCCTCGAGCCCTTCGGCATCAAGGAGCTCGTGAAGTCCGGCATGGTGGCCGTGGGCCGTGGTCCGCGCTCCATCAGCGACCGTGCCCTCCGGGCAGCCGACCGCACAGCCTGACCTCGCGGCCGGGCAGCCGACCGCACAGCCTGACCTCGCGGCCGGGCAGCCGACCGCACAGCCTGACCCCCACCCCGATACCCTTCGACGGGCGAACTGCCCTGCGAACGTCCATCACACAAGGAGATTCACCCGTGGCCGAGCTCTTCTACGACGACGACGCCGATCTGTCCATCATCCAGAATCGCGTGGTCGCGATCATGGGCTTCGGCAGCCAGGGCCATGCCCACGCCATGAGCCTGCGCGACTCGGGTGTCGACGTGCGCGTCGGCCTGAAGGAGGGCTCGAAGAGCCGTGCCAAGGCCGAGGAGGCCGGTCTTCGCGTCGTCGACCCGGCGACCGCCGCGGCCGAGGCCGACGTCATCATGATCTTGGTCCCGGACCCGGTCCAGGAGGAGCTCTACAAGACGGCCATCGAGCCGAACCTGCAGGAGGGCGACGCGCTCTTCTTCGCGCACGGCTTCAACATCCGCTTCGGATACATCACCCCGCCGGCATTCGTCGACGTGTGCATGGTCGCTCCCAAGGGCCCCGGCCACCTCGTGCGCCGCGAGTACTCCGCTGGCCGCGGCGTGCCCGCGATCGTCGCGGTGGAGCAGGACGCGTCCGGCCAGGCGTGGCCGCTTGCGCTGTCGTACGCCAAGGCGATCGGCTCGCTGCGCGCGGGTGGCATCAAGACCACCTTCACCGAGGAGACCGAGACCGACCTGTTCGGCGAGCAGG
>CAYFLP010000218.1:0-3765 GCA_964344045.1 uncultured Bifidobacteriaceae bacterium | reverse complement strand
CCGGCGAGCTCGCCGTGCAGGGCGCTGGCGTGGTCCGCGGCAACAGTCACGGGGTTATCCTGTCGGAAAGGCAGGACGAGGGGAATCCGATGGTCAGCACCCGCCGCGCGCTCCAGGCAGCCGCTGCAGTGATCGCGTGCGCCGCTGCCGCCCTCGTGTCTACCGGCCCAGCGCAGGCCGTCTACTACCCGACCGTGCCGGCCTCGGGCAGCTTCTCCTTCACCACTGCCAATGGCATCCTTCCGACCTGGACCGCCGAGGACATCGCGATCATCGGCGTGAGCCCGGGCTCGGTCGTCACTGCCACGTCGGCGCTCAACGCGCGGGTGAGCGTGCCGATCATCGCCAAGACCGGCACCGCCAATGCAGCCGGCGGCGGCTTCCGCTTCAACAACACCGACACCAATGCCAGCGTGCGCTGCTCGAATCCCACGATCGACACGCGTGCCCGCGTCGTCGACTGCGTGCTCGCCGACGGCGAGAACGCGCACCTGTTCGCGATCACCTCGATCAAGTCGGCCTCGCGGGTCACCGGATCGTCGACGGTCACGACGGTGTTCAAGGGCGTCGTGCTGCGCATTGCCGACCAGGACATGGCCGACTACCTCAACGACGAGCTCGACACCGCGGTCTTCAGCCCGTCGGTCAACGTCGGGGTCGGCGATCTCGTGGTCACTCGCGACCGCGTCCAGTAGCCGACGTCCCGTAACCGACGTCAACTCGCCGACGTCAACTCGCCGACGTCAAGTCGCCGTCCACAGGACGCACCTGGCTCGGCGTGTCGTCCACAGGCAGTGAACTGACCGTTTCCACGCCGTGCGTGCCGGCCACACCCTGGTTGCAGGCCCCACCGAGGGGCCCACGAGGGGAGCATCATGAACACCGCCACGCATGCCGCAGTCCGCACCGCCTCGGCGCTGCTGACCGTCGTCGCCGCCGCTGGCATCGTCCTGGGAGCGTCCGCATCGCCGGCCTCGGCCGCGGCCGCGGGCGAGGTGGTCGCTTCTGACACGACCACGGTGATCGCGGCGAGCGTCGCATCGTCGCCCGCCCTCAGCGGTCCGCACGCCACGGCATCCGGTCCGCGCGCCATCACCGTCGTCGGCCACGGCGGCCGGCCGGTCACGCTGAGCGCCAAGGGCCAGCCGATCAAGCGCATCCCGAGGCCGGGCGCGGCACCAGCGACCTTCACCGGGCTCACGGCCGGCAAGGCCTACCTCGTGCGCGTGGGCGCCAAGGCGATCGGCACGGTCACCGCCCTCGACCGCCCCGGCGACGCATCGAACCTGAGCGTCCGCACCACCGACCAGCCCACTGCCGTCGCCCTCAACTGGGCCCACAAGTCCACGGTCGCAACCGGCGGCACGAGCGTGCAGTACGTCATCGCGGCCACGAGCGCGACGGCCCCCACCGTCACGGCCAGGGTGGGCAGTGCGCTGGCAGCCACGCTCCCAGGCCTGGACCCCAGCGCGATCTACACCTTCTCGGTGACGCCCATCAACGCGGCCGGCTCGGGCAAGGCCACCAAGGCCACCATGACCCGCTCCCTGGCGAGCATCACCGGCGCAGCTAGCACAGGCAGCACCAGCAGCACCGCGAGTGCGGGAGTGCCGGCTGCGGCAGCAGCACCCGTCGCGGCCGCCCCTGCTCCGGCCACGCCGGCCCCTGTACCGACTCCGAGCTCCGGTGGCGGCTCGAGCGCTCCTGCAGCACCCCGCACCACGACGATCTACGTCTGCCCCGACGGCTACGCGGCCAACGGCGACCTGTGCCAGCAGACCCGCGCCTACACGTTCCACACCGAGTCGGTTCCCTACACCTACCACTGGGGTGTCGTCGGCTCCCATGTCGTGCATCACCCGTCGACCGATCCCTGCAACTACCTGCCCAACCCCAGCAGCCCGACCGGGCTCGACATCTACTGCCCGCCGGGCTCGGACGAGACCGTGTACGACTACGGCAACATCAAGGACGCCACCCCGGCCGGCTACACCGACAACGGCACCGCCTGGGATCACCAGGTGAAGGACACCCCGCCGGCCGGCTTCAGCGACGATGGCACGCAGTACGTGAAGACAGTGGCCAAGGTCGCCCAGACGGTCACGGTCTGACAGCTTGCACCTATCCGCACGACGGGGCCCCGCCTGCCTGGAGCAGGCGCGGGCCCCGTCGTCGGTGTAGGTTCGCGGACGTGTCCAGGGCCTGGCAGCGCTTTCGCGAGCCGGTCGTCGTCCTGCTGATCACGGTCTTCGTGGGCCTGCTGTCGACCTCGCAGCGCTGGGCGGGCCTCGACACCCCCGACTCGTCCTTCTATGCGTCGCTGAGCCTGTACGGGCACGAGATCACCGACCGCGCACCGGTCGACTCCTACTACTGGACCCGGCTGGGCTACATCGCGCCCGTGCGCCTGATGCACGAGGCATTCGGCACCTGGGGCGGCTTCCTCGCCTGGCGGATGCTGCTGGTGCTGCTCCTGACCGGAGCGATCTACGTCGCCCTGCGTCGGTTCACCGGCATCGCGAGCGCCACCTTCTTGACGATCATCGGCTCGCTGAGCAGCGTCATGCTGAGCTACCTCGGCAATACCTACCTCACCGGCACCGTCCTCGCCGGCACCGCTGTCGCGATGGCCGCCGCGCTGTTCAACGGAAAGCGCGCGGCAGCAGTCGCGGGCCTGGCCCTCGGCTGGCTGGTGATGGTCAACCCAGTGGGGGCACTGCTCGCCGGCACCGTGTGGTTCGCCGTCCACCTGCAGAAGTCGCTTGCCCCGCCACCCCTGCGAGGCGCACCCGAGCAGGCTCCTGCGACGGGAGCCGAGCGACTGCGCACGCTCGCAGTCGCCTGGGTGACGGCCGCCGTCACCGCCGGGATCGCGTTCGCAGCCCTGTGGCTGGTCGGGCGGCTGATGTTCCCCGGGCTGGACTGGCTGGGCACCTACCTGGAGTCCAATGCCCGCATCACCTACTCGGACTTCGCGAGCAAGGACGCCGTCTGGCTTACGGACATCTCGCTGATCGTGCCCGCGGCGGTACTCGTGACCGTCGCGATCGCCTGGGTGACGCACCGGCGCGAGCAGGCCGCCCAGAGTGCCCTGGTCATCTCGCTGACCAGCATCGGCTTCCTCTTCGTGTTCTCGCCCCTGATGGGCGGGATCCCGCTCGAGGCCCCGATGTACCAGGCGATGCTGTGGCCACCGGCGATGCTCGCGCTTGCACTGGTCACGACCATGGCCCTCCCCGAGGGCAAGTGGACGGCACTGCAGGTGGCCTTCGGCGTGATCGCCGTCATCGTGGTCGTCGCCTGCGGGCACGCGCACCTCGAGATGCAGCTCGTGGCGGGCTGGCTCCTGGCGGTCGCAATCGTCGCTGTCTTCCTGTTCGCCGGCTACAAGCGCACGGCCGGCGCGATTCTTGGCCTGGCCGTGCTGCTCGGCGGCGCGCAGCTGATCCAGAATGCGCGCGGCGACCTCGGGCTGTACTACCTCAGCCCGTACAACTGGGCCTTCGATGCCAATCCGATCTCGGACCGCATCCACACCGCCGTGAACGTGCAGGAGTGGCTGCTCAGCAGGACGACCAACGCCGACACCGTGCTGGGCTGGGTCGACGGCGACTGGGTGGGCGGCGACCGGGAGCTCTACGTGGTCGCCGCGATGCAGCTGTGGGGCGAGAACCGCGTGACCCTCGAGCCCACGCTCACCGACCCGGACGGCCTCGCCCGGCTGGCCCAGTACCGGCCCAGCGTGATTGCCATGTACGGCCAGTC
>CAYFLP010000217.1:0-3794 GCA_964344045.1 uncultured Bifidobacteriaceae bacterium | reverse complement strand
ACCTGGGCCTCGTCGGTCAGGAGGAACAGGTAGCCGGGCTGGCGGAGGTCGATCTCCTGGCCGGGCCTGACGGGGAACTCCTCGAAGGCCGCCAGGCCTCGCTGGCCGAGCGCGATGTTGATCGGGTCGGAGAACTGTGCGCGCACGCCGCCGGCCGCCTTGCAGGTCGAGCCAGAGCCGAGGTCGGACTTCTCCAGCAGCACGACATCGCGCACGCCGGCCTCGGCCAGGTGGAAGGCGATGCTGGTTCCCATCACGCCGCCGCCGATGATGACGACGGAGGCCTGATCGGGGAGCGCTGCCACGTCAGCCGAAGTTCACGCCCTGCGCGAGGGGCAGGTCGTGGGAGTAGTTGATGGTGTTGGTGGCCCGGCGCATGTAGGCCTTCCAGGCATCGGAGCCGGACTCGCGCCCGCCACCGGTCGTCTTCTCGCCGCCGAACGCACCGCCGATCTCCGCGCCGGACGTGCCGATGTTGACGTTGACGATGCCGCAGTCCGAGCCAGTGCTCGACATGAACAGCTCGGCCTCGCGCTGGTCGAGGGTGAAGATGCTCGACGACAGGCCTTGCGGCACGCCGTTCTGCAGGGCGATGGCCTCGTCGAGAGTGCGATACGACAGGACGTAGAGGACGGGCGCGAACGTCTCGCGCCGCACGACCGCCGACTGCTCGGGCATGCGCACGAGTGCGGGGCGCACGTAGTAGCCGTCGCCGCACTCGGCGACGTCGACGCGCTCGCCGCCCGTGACGACGGTGCCACCGTCTGCACGGGCCTCGTCGAGGGTTGCCTGCATGCGGTGGAAGGAGTCGGCATTGATGAGCGGGCCCACGAGGGTGGAGCTGTCGAGCGGGCTGCCCACCGACAGGCGTCCGTAGACCTCGGCGATGCGGCCGACGAGGTCGTCGACGATCGACTCGTGCGCGATGACGCGGCGCAGTGAGGTGCAGCGCTGGCCGGCCGTGCCTGCAGCGGCGAACACGATTCCGCGCACGGCGAGCTCGAGGTCGGCTGACGGTGCGACGATCGCAGCGTTGTTGCCGCCGAGTTCGAGGATGGCGTGCCCGAAGCGCGCGGCGACGCGCGGCGCTACCTCGGCACCCATGCGCTCGGAGCCCGTCGCGCTGATGACCGCCACCAGGGGGTTGTCGACGAACGACGGCCCGGCTTCGCGCTCGGCGACTGCCAGCACGTGGATGCCTGCGGGGGCGCCCTGCTGGGCGATCGCCTGGTCGAGCAGGGCAGAGCAGGCGATGGCCGTCAGGGGAGTGCGCTCGGAGGGCTTCCAGACGACACTGTCGCCGCAGACCAGGGCAATGGCGGTATTCCACGCCCACACCGCGACGGGGAAGTTGAAGGCCGAGATCACGCCGACGACGCCTCGGGGGTGCCAGGTCTCCATGAGCCGGTGGCCGGCGCGCTCGGAGGGCATCGTGCGGCCTTCGAGCTGGCGCGAGAGCCCTACGGCGAAGTCGCAGATGTCGATCATCTCCTGCACCTCGCCAAGTGCCTCGCTGCGGATCTTGCCGACCTCGAGCTGCACGAGATCGGCGAGGTCTTCCTTGTGCTGCTCGAGGATCCGGCCGAAGGCCTTGATCAAGAAGCCGCGAACCGGCCCGGGAGTGCTGCGCCAGTCGAGGAAGGCGGCATGCGCGAGGGCCACGGCCTCGTCGATGCCCGCTGCGTCGAGTGCGGGCACCTGTGCGAGCAGGCTCCCGTCGATGGGGGAGTGCGACGCGATGCGAGGCCCGGTGGAATTCGTGGCGCCAGCGGCATTCGCGTCGATGGTCGCACCGCAGGCGCGTAGGGCGGCAAGGGCGCGGGCGGACAGGTCGGACGCGGGGGCTGCGGTCGCAGCGGGCATAGCGGGCATGGAGACATCCTGCCGCATCGCTAGTGTCGAGGCACCGAGGTGAGGGAGTCACATGACGAGCCAGGCTCTGGCCAGCGAGTTCATCCGCACGTCCGTCGAGAACGGGCTCGGCGAGATCGTGCTCGACCGGCCCAAGGCCCTGAACGCGCTCGACACGGGGATGGTGCGTGCGATCGATGCCACCCTGCGGGCGTGGGCCGATGATCACGAGGTCGTCGCCGTGCTGATCACGGGTGCCGGCGGCCGGGCCTTCTGCTCAGGCGGCGATGTCCGCACCGTGCGGCAGCAGTGGCTCGAGGGCCTGCATGACCAGGCGGAGGGCTTCTTCACGGAGGAGTACGCGATGAACCTGCTCATCGCCCGCTTCCCGAAGCCCATCGTCGCCATCGCCGACGGCATCTGCATGGGCGGCGGTATCGGGGTGGCGGGCCATTGCTCGATCTGCATCGTCACTGACCGTTCCCTTCTCGCCATGCCGGAGACGGCCATCGGGTTCATCCCGGATGTCGGCACGACCTACCTGCTTCCCTCGGCACCGGGCATGGCCGGCCGCTACCTGGGCGTCACGGGCGCGCGCATGTCGGGCTGGGACGCGGTGTGGTCGGGCCTTGCCACGCACTGGGTCCCGGCTGACTCGCTCGAGGCACTTGTCTCAGCGCTGCGCAGCACGCCCGCCGACGCGGCAGCGATCGTGAATGCTGCCGCGCGATGGCCGTCCGGTCATGGGAGTCGTCCCGATGCCGACGACCCGGCATGGACAGGCGCCAGCGAGCTCGCGGCCCATCGCGACGAGGTCGACCGGATGTTCGCCTCGGACGACCTGGGAGAGGTGCTGGCCGCGATCGCGGCCGAGCCCGGGGACTTCGCCCGCTCGACGCAGGCATCGGTCGTGCGCATGTCGCCGTCCGCGATGCGGGCGGCCTTGGACCTGCTCGCACATCCGCTTGCCACCCTGGAGGAATGCCTGGGGCGCGAGACGCAGGTCGCCCACCGGATGATCCGCGAGCACGACTTCCAGGAAGGCGTGCGCTCCGTGCTCGTCGACAAGGACGGCCAGGCGGCCTGGTCGCCCGGCCTGGACGAGCTACTCGCGCAGGTGCCGGGGCAGCCCGCGCACTAGATGATGCGGATCGTGACCGTGCTGCCCTTGGGGATCTCGGTACCGGCTGCAGGATCTTGGCTGATGACACGGTTGAGCGGGCTGAAGGCTCCCTCCAGCACCCGTGCCTTGAGCCCGAGGCCCTGGAGGGTCGCCACTGCCCGGTCGCGCGGCATGTCGATCAGCGTCGGAACGGTGACCGGGGGCGGGCCCTTCGAGACGACGAGGGTCACCTTGCTTCCGGCCTCGACGACCGTGCCGGGTGCGGGGCGCACGGCGATCACCTCGCCGTCGGGAACGGACTCGGAGAACTTCTGCGTCGTGTCGGCCTTGAGCTCCAGCCCGTTGAGCAGCTGACGTGCGGCGGCTGCCTTGCGGCCCACGAGGTCGGGGACGGGAACGGGCTTGGGGCCCTTCGAGACCACGACGTCGACCGAGGTGCCCGGCTTGACCGAGTTGCCCGCCTTGGGCGAGGTGCTCACGACCTTGCCGGCTTCGACCTTCGTGTCGTACTCGAGGTTCGTGGCGCCCACGACGAGCGTGGCGGCGGTGATGGCGTCGGCGGCCGCCTGGGGAGTGAGTCCCTTGACGAGCGGGACCTCGTAGCGCTCGGGGCCCTTCGAGACGACGGCACCCACGGTGCTGCCGACCTTCACGTCGGAGCCTGCTGATGGATCCGTGCTGATGATGTCGCCCTTGGCGACCGTCTCGCTGTAGTCCTGGGCTGATTCGGCGACGGTCAGGTCGGCTTCGGTGAGCGACTGCTGGGCCTCGCTGATCGAGGAGCCGGTGACATCAGGCATGACGATGGTCTTGCCGGGGC
>CAYFLP010000216.1:0-3794 GCA_964344045.1 uncultured Bifidobacteriaceae bacterium | reverse complement strand
GGTCCCGGTCGCCGCTGTCGGCATGGGTGAATCTATATCGAACAGGTGTTCGAACAATCACGACACGCCGGTGGACTCAGGCGGTGCTGCGCTGCCGCGAGCTGGCCGCAACCAGGGCCAAGGCGCCCACCGGTACGAGCGCTACCGCGCAGAGCCAGCCGTAGCCGAGCCACGCCACGATCACTCCCGCGACGATGCCGCCGGCGGCGCCGGCGACATTCATCGTCAGGTCCGAGAGTCCCTGCACGGCAGGGCGCTCGGTGGCGTCGGTCTGCGCCGTCACGATCGATGAGCCGGCGATGAGCGTGCACGACCACCCCAGGCCGAGCAGGAACAGTCCGATGCCGAGCGTGACCACGCTGTCCGCCGGGGCGAGCCCGGAGATCACGCAGGCGGCGGCGAGGATCGCCAGGCCCGTCCACACGACGGGCATCCGGCCCACGCGGTCGACGGCGAAGCCCACGAGCGGCGACAGCGCGTACATGCCGGCGACGTGGACGCTGATGACGAGTCCGATGAGCTGCAGTGACACGTCGACGTGGCTCATGTGCACGGGAGTCATCACCATGACCATGACCATCACGGCATGGCCGACAGCGATCACCGCGATGCCGAACACCGCACGCGGCCTCCCCCGAAGGTGCTCGATGCCGTCGCGCAGTCGCGGCCTTCCCGTGGGCCGGTCGCCTGATGCCGCTCGCAGTTCGAGCGAGAGCAAGTAGGGGTCCGGGCGCAGGAAGAGCGCCAGGACGAGCCCGGCACACGCGAGTGCCAGGCCGGCGACCACGTACGGCCCGGCGAGCTGCGGAAGTCCCATCGACATGGCCAGGCGACCGGATGCGTTGAGCAGGTTCGGGCCCAGCACTGCGCCGACGGTTCCTGCCCACACCACCCAGCTGAGCGACCGGCCGACCGTGCTCGGCTCCGCGAGGTCGGCGGCTGCGTACCTCGCCTGATAGCTCGCGGCCGAGGCCACGCCCACGAAGAAGGCACCGGCGAGGATCACTGGGAGCGACCTCGTGACGGCTCCGGCAATGACGATGAGCGCGCCGAGTGCGCCCAGCGCGTAGCCCAGGGCGAGGGCCGGGCGCCTGCCGTGGGTCAGTGCGATTCGCGCCAGCGGCAGCGCCAGCACGGCCGCGCCCACCACGCCCGCGGTCTGCACCAGGCCGGCTGCGCCTTCGCTGCCCGACACCGATGCGGCAAGCAGGCCGCCTGCAGGGATGGAGCCGGCGACGGCGACACCGCCCAGGATCTGTCCGGTCGACAGGACGCCGATGGAGCGACGCTGCACCGCGTGCACGTTCACGGCAGTCATGACGCGTGCGGGCCGTGGTCGAGGCGGTGGCCGAGGGCTGCGCGCATGGCGTCATCATCGCGCGGGAGGCCCAGCCGGGCGCACGCGTCGATGACGACCTGCGGATCCTGGGTCCAGTGCGCATGGTCGATCAGCACCGCGCGGTCGCCTCCCAGCATGCGCTGCAGTTCGGCAGTCGCCCATGCCAGGCTCGCACGCGTTCGCTCGAGTACGGCGACGGCCTCCGGGTTCTCCGGCCACCAGCCGCTGCGTGCTGCATCCTCCGCAGCGCGCACGTTGACCAGGTAGCGCATGCCGGGGAGGAGCTTGTCGAGGAAGAGCAGGTAGTCGAGCAGCGCGTCGGGGTCCTCGAAGTGGCCGGGCTCGTACCGGACTTCCTTGAAGCCCGTCCATGACGTGCCCGCCCTGGGCCTCAGGACGAACTCGACGACATGACGGCGCAGGTCGTCCAGCACCTCCAGCGGCACAAGCCTGGCGGTGCCGAACCACGGGTGCGCCGGCTTGCCGGAGTGGTGGCGGTCGGCGGCCTCGCTGATCGACTGCATGTACTCGTGAAGCCCACGCACGGCGTTGTAGTTCTCGCCGCGCACGACCACTCCCGGCAGGGAATTGAGCGCAGCCTGCAATGCCGTGCTGCCGGTGCGTCCGTAGGTGACGATCGTGACGAACTGCAGGTCCACGCCGCCGATCATGTCAAGGTCCCGGGCACCTCGACGCTTGCGCACACCGCTCGCCAGACTTCCTTGGTGTCCATGCCTGCCGCGATCGCCTGGTCGACAGTCAGGCCGAGATCGGACAGGACCACGTCACGTGCCCAGGAGTGCGCGTACGACGGGCCGAGAACTGTCTCCATCCGTTCCCAGAAGTCCGTCAGGCGCATGCGCCCATCCTGCCGCACGCAGTGGCGCCGGACGCGGGCAGAATCGACACATGCAGCAGCGGCGAGCACGCAAGGTGCCAGCAGTGCCGCCCCAGCATGGCGCCTGGGCCTTTCTCGCCCTGCCGATCGCGGTCGCGGCCACTGTCACGGAACTCACCTGGCCCCTGCTCCTGCTCGCGATCGCGTGGGTGTGCGCCTATCCGGTGTCGTACTTCGCACTTGCAGCAGTCGGTGAGCACGGACGCCGCAACGCCGATCGCAGGCGCTACATCCGCCCGGCACTCCCCTGGGCGATCGGCCTCCTCGCGGCCGGGCTGCCCTTGGTCGCCCTGCAGCCCTGGCTCGTGCTCGTGGCATTGGGCTACCTGGCCGTCTCGGCCGTGTCGATGGCATTCGCCTGGCGGCACGACCAAAGGTCGCTGGCACATGACTTCGTCTTGATCGCGGAATGCGCAGCCATGGTCCCCGTGGCGTGGGCCGTCGGAATGGGCGGGCCCCTGGATTCGCCTCCCCCGCCGCTCATGTGGTGGCTGACCCTCGTGGTCGCGCTCGGCCTCCTGTCGTCGACCCTGCACGTGCGCTCGCTCATCCGGGCGCGCGGCGACCTGCGCATGCGCCGCCTCGCAGTGGTCGTGCCCGCCCTGTCGATGCTCGTCGCCGTACTTGCCGCAGTCGCCCTAGGAACAGCGGGTGCCCTCGCCCTCGTCGCACCATTCGCCTATTTCACGTGCCGCGCACTGCTTATCCAGCGAGGTGCGGGGTTCCAGCAACCAGGTGTGGGGCACGGCCAGACAGGTGCCCAGGAAAGTGATCATGAACGCCGCCAGCCCGCGCCGAAGGCCTTGCGCCCGGCCGCGATCGGGATGATCGACCTAGGCGGATTCGTGGTGCTCGTGGTCGCCGCCGCTGTCGCGTAGGCGGTCGACGGTCGAGTCGATCAGACGGACGACGTCTCTGCGTCGGCGACCTGGGAGCTGACCGAGGCGAGCACATCGCTGAGGGAGACCTCGAGCGCATCGCAGATGGCCGCAAGCAGTTCGCTCGAGGCTTCCTTCTGGCCGCGCTCGACCTCGGACAGGTAGCCGAGGGAAACGGCAGCAGCGCCCGAGACGTCACGCAGGGTGCGGCCTTGATCCATGCGTCGACGGCGAAGCTCGTCGCCGATCACTTCGCGCAGAACGATCATGTGCCCTCCCTTCGTGCCATCCCTCGGATGCGATCAAGGCCACAAATGTACCCCGCCCCCCGGACATGGGCACCGCAATGGCCGTGCTTTCGCGTCAACGCGCGGTAAGGCCCAGGTATTCCGCGACCAGCTCCAGGCACGCCTGGACGGCGCCTGCGCGGATGGCCGCCCGGTCGCCCGCCAGCTGCACGTGACGGGCAAGCTCGCGCTCGGGGCCGCATACCGCGGCCCACACCGAGCCCACGGGCTCTCCCCCATGGCTGTCGGGCCCGGCGACCCCGGTCACCCCGATGCCCAGGGTCGTGCCGAGTACCCCGCGGGCGCCACGCGCCAGCCCGACCGCCACCCCCTGCGTCACCAGCCCAGCGGCTATCTCGTGTGACGGGACCCCCAAGACCTCACCCTTGATA
>CAYFLP010000215.1:0-3920 GCA_964344045.1 uncultured Bifidobacteriaceae bacterium | reverse complement strand
GGTTCGTCTACGTCGCCAAGGCGATCACTCCCGAGACCTGGGACCGCATCAGCGCGCTCGGCCTCGCCGGAATCTTCAGCGAGCCGGCAGCCCGGCGCATCTACCCCGCCGGCGACCTCGCGGCGAACGTGGTCGGCTTCGTGGGAGCAGAGGGCTCGGGCCTGGGCGGCCTGGAGTACTCGATGAACACCCAGCTCGCGGGCACGCCCGGCGAGCAGACCTATGAGCGCGGCCCGGGCGGCAAGGTGATCCCTACGGGGGAGAACAGCACGACCGACGCCGTAGCCGGCACCACCGTGAAGCTCACGATCGACCGCGACATCCAGTACGTCGCGCAGCGTGAACTCGCGCAGAAGGTCGCAGAGGCGCACGCCGACAGCGGCACCCTCGTCGTCATGGACCCCAAGACCGGGAAGATCCTCGCGCTCGCCACCGCACCGACCTTCGATCCCAATCACCCCGGCAGCGCGCCGGCGGATGACCGGGGAAATCGGGCGCTCACGTCGGTGTTCGAGCCCGGTTCGACCGCGAAGGTCATGACCCTTGCCGCGGTGGTCAACGAAGGCAAGGCGAATCCCTACTCGGCCTTCACTGTGCCCGGCGTGCTCCGTCGTGCTGACAAGGACTTCCACGACCACACTCCGCACGGCACGCTGGGCCTGACGCTCACCGGCATCATGGCCAAGTCGAGCAACATCGGCACGATCCTCGCGTCCGAGCGCATAGGCGGGAGCAAGCTCTACAAGTACCTGAAGAAGTTCGGCGTCGGAGAGAAGACCGGCCTGGGCTTCCCCGGCGAGCAGGCGGGCTTCATTCCCAAGCACTCGGACTGGTCGCCGACCTCGTTCCCGACCATCGCCTTCGGCCAGGGCCTGAGCGTCAACGCCGTGCAGACGGCATCGATCTTCTCCACGATCGCCAACGACGGCGTTCGGGTGCAGCCAAGCCTGGTGTCGGAGTACGTGCAGCCGGACGGCACGACCGTCCCGGCCCCTGCGCCCAAGACCACTCAGGTCGTGTCGGCCTCGACCGCGCGCCAGGTGCGCGCCATGCTCGAGACGGTCGTGGGCCCGGGCGGCACGGCGCCCATGGCGGCCATCCCCGGCTACCGGGTGGGCGGCAAGACGGGCACCGCCCAGGCCGTTGCGGCCGACGGCCGGGGCTACGACGGGACCGTCATCTCCAGCTTCATCGGCATGGCGCCGGCCGACAACCCGTCGCTGGTCATCGCGGTCACCATCTTCAATCCACGCGCCGGCCGTTTCGGCGGTGAGCTGGGCGGTCCGGTGTTCAAGGACGTCATGACGTACGCGCTGCAGGCTCGCGCCGTCCCTCCCACGGGCACGAAGGCCCCCAGCCTTCCGCTGACGTTCGGCGGCTAGCCGTGGGCGGGCAGCGCGCACCGCGCCCTGAGCACGTGACTGCGCTGGGGCTCGGCGACCTCATCGCCCTGCTCCGTGGCGAGGCCGAGGTCATCGCGCCACAGGAGGGCACTTCCACCGTTTCGGTGTCCGGCGTCGAGCTCGACTCCCGTCGGGTGCGGCCCGGGGATCTCTATGCGGCACTTCCCGGACGGGCGACGCACGGAGCGCGCTTCGCGGAGCAGGCAGTGGGCGAAGGCGCAGTGGCGATCATCACCGACCGCGAGGGCGAGCGACTCCTTCCACGCGTCGAGGTGCCCGTACTGGTCGTCGACGAGCCTCGGGCGCGTCTGGGCGAGGTCGCGGCTGCCGTCTACGGCAATCCGGGCGAGCGCATGCGCGTGCTCGGCGTCACGGGCACCAACGGCAAGACGACGGTCGCGACGATGGTCGCCGCAGGGCTGCGTGCGGCAGGCCGCACCGTCGGAGTGATCGGCACGGTGGGCACGCGGATCGGCGAGGAGTCCTTCGAAGGCGTCCGGACGACGCCCGAGGCGCCCGAGCTGCAAGGACTGCTCGCGCTCATGCTCGAGCGCGGTGTCGATGCGGTGGTCATGGAGGTCAGCTCGATCGCCGTCGTCGAACATCGCATCGACGGGCTCGTGCTCGACGTCATCGGGTTCACGAACCTGACGCAGGACCACCTGGACTACCACGGCACCATGGACGAGTACTTCGCCGCGAAGGCCGCGCTCTTCGATCCGGCCCGCGCGCGGGCCGGCGTCGTGGGCATCGACGACGAGTGGGGCAGCCGTCTCCTCGAGCGCGCCCGAGGCGCTGGGCTTCCCCTGCAGACGTGGGCGCTCGCCGATCCGCACGCCGACTGGCACGCCCAGCGGGATGCCGGGTCGCTTCGCGTCGTCGATCCCCGAGGGCATCGCACCGAGTTCAGCCTGCGCCTGCCGGGTGCCTTCAACGTCGCCAACGCCGTCTGCGCATTCGCCATGCTGGACGCCGTGGGCGTGCGCCCGGAACAGGCGGCCCCGGGGATCGCGGAGGCCGTCGTGCCCGGCCGGATGCAGGCCTTCGCGGCCGGGGGAGTGACGGGTGTCGTCGACTACGCCCACACCCCGGACGCCGTCGAGCGCGTCCTGCGCACTGCCCGCTCGGCGTACCCGGGACAGGTGATCGCGGTGCTGGGCGCTGGCGGCGACCGTGACCGGGCGAAGCGCCCGCTCATGGGCGCATGCGCCGCTGCCGAGGCCGATCACGTGATCGTCACGGACGACAACCCCAGGTCTGAGGATCCTCGCGCCATCCGTGCGGATGTGCTGGCGGGTGTGGCGTCCGTCGCACCGGCACGCCGAGCGAGCGTCGAAGAGGTGGGCGACCGGCTCGAGGCCATTACCGTTGCTGTCCGTAGGGCCCATGCAGGCGATGTCGTCCTGGTGCTGGGCAAGGGGCATGAGCGAGGGCAGGAGGCAGGTGGCGTGGTCGCTCCGTTCGACGATGCCGCTGCCCTGCGCGCCGCACTCATCGCGGCCCATGGGGACGTGAGCCCGTGATTGCCCTGACTCTCGAGCAGGTCGCCCAGGCAACCGGTGGCGACGTGCGCTCGGCCGACGCCTCGTCTGTCGTCACGGATGTTGCGGTCGACTCGCGAGCAGCCCACGAGGGGTGCCTTTTCGTGGCCATTGCCGGCGAGCAGGTCGACGGCCATGACTTCGCTGCCGATGCCGTCGCACGCGGTGCCGTGGCCGTGCTCGCTGCGCGCGAGCTGACGGGGCCCGCAGGGCCGCTGCCGACGATCGTGGTCGACGATCCGGTGCTGGCCCTGGGCCGGCTCGCGAGATGGGTGCGACGCGAGGTCCTCACCTGCACCGTCGTCGCCGTCACCGGCTCTAGCGGCAAGACGACCACCAAGGACCTCCTCGGGAGCGTGCTGGGGGCAGTCGGCCCGACCGTGCGCGCGGAGGGATCCTTCAACACCGAGGTGGGCGTCCCGCTGACGATCCTGTCCGCTGATCGCGATACGGAATTCCTCGTCCTCGAGATGGGCATGCGCGGGCCCGGGCACATCGCGTACCTCGTCGACATTGCCGCGCCCGACGTCGGCGTCGTGGTCAATGTCGGTTCGGCCCACCTGGGCATGCTCGGTACGCAGGAAGCGATCGCCCGGGCCAAGGGCGAGCTGGTCGAGGGGCTTTCCAGCGAGGCCATCGCCGTGCTGAATGCCGACGACCCCAGCGTTCGCGCCATGGCGGATCGGACGCCGGCGCGGGTCGTCACCTTCGGCGAAGCAGCAGCGGCGGACATCCGGGCGACCGACGTGCGCATCGATGCGCAGGCCCGGGCATCCTTCACCCTGCACGATGTCCGGGCAGACCAGGCCGCACCGGTCACCCTGGCACTGTCGGGCGAGCACTACGTCTCGAATGCGCTCGCCGCGGCCGCAGTCGGCTTCGCCCTGGGCGCGTCCATGGAGCAGGTCAGCGATGCACTGCGCGCGTCCACTGCCCAGAGCAAGTGGCGCATGGAGGTCCGCGAGGCGGCCAACGG
>CAYFLP010000214.1:0-3925 GCA_964344045.1 uncultured Bifidobacteriaceae bacterium | reverse complement strand
ACTGCGGCGGAGACCTCGGGGATGAGCGGGCCGGAGTTGCCGATGCAGATCGTGCAGCCGTAGCCGATGACGTTGAAGCCCAGCTTCTCGAGGTACGGGAGCAGGCCCGCCTTCTCGTAGTAGTCGGTCACGACCTTCGAGCCCGGGCCCAGGGTGGTCTTGACCCAGGGCTTGCGGCTCAGGCCCCGCTCGACCGCCTTCTTCGCAAGGATGCCGGCACCGACCATGACGTAGGGGTTCGAGGTGTTGGTGCACGACGTGATGGCCGCGATGCCCACTGCCCCGTGGCCGATGGTGGCCTGGGTGCCGCCGATCGCGATGTCGGCCGAAGCGCCGGGATCCTTGGTGTAGGCACCGAGGGACGACTCGAAGGACGCCTTCGACTCCGACAGGAGCACGCGATCCTGCGGGCGCTTGGGGCCCGCAAGCGAGGGAACGACGGTCGATACGTCGAGCTCGATGTACTCGCTGTACACGGGCTCATGCGCAGCGTCGTGCCACAGGCCCTGCTCCTTGGCATACGCCTCGACCAGGGCGATCTGCTCGGCTGAGCGACCGGTCAGGCGCAGGTAGTCGATGGTGGCCTGGTCGATCGGGAAGATGGCGACCGTGGAGCCGTACTCCGGGCTCATGTTGCCGATCGTGGCGCGATTGGCGAGCGGGACCGCCGTGACGCCATCGCCATAGAACTCGACGAACTTGCCCACGACACCGTGCTTGCGGAGCATGTCGGTGATCGTGAGGACCAGGTCGGTAGCCGTGGCACCTGCCGGCAGCTCGCCGGTGAGCTTGAAGCCCACCACGCGCGGGATCAGCATCGACACGGGCTGGCCCAGCATGGCGGCCTCGGCCTCGATGCCGCCCACGCCCCAGCCCAGCACGCCCAGGCCGTTGACCATGGTGGTGTGGGAATCGGTGCCTACGACGGTGTCCGGGTACGCCTGGCCGCCGCGCGCCATGACGACGCGGGCAAGGGCCTCGATGTTGACCTGGTGCACGATGCCCATGCCGGGCGGAACGACCTTGAACTCATCGAAGGCCCCCTGTCCCCAACGCAGGAACTGGTAGCGCTCGCGGTTGCGCTCGTACTCGAGCTCAACGTTGCGCTGCTCGGCATCGGCGGTGCCGAAGAAGTCTGCGATGACGCTGTGGTCGATGACCAGCTCGGCTGGAGCGAGGGGCTCGATCTTGGCCGGGTCGCCGCCGAGCTCCTTCACTGCCTCGCGCATGGTGGCGAGGTCCACCACCACGGGCACGCCGGTGAAGTCCTGCATGACCACTCGCGCCGGCGTGAACTGGATCTCCTCGCTGGGCTCTGCTGCAGGGTCCCAGTTGCCCAGCGCGGCGATGGTGGCGTGCGTGACGTTGGCCCCGTCCTCGGTGCGCAGGAGGTTCTCGAGGAGCACCTTGTGCGTGAAGGGCAGGCGCTCAGACCCGGGAACGGACGAGATGCGGAAGATCTCGTAGCTCTCGTTGCCGACGGTGAGGGCGCTGCGCGCCCCGAAGGAGTCCTGGCTGGCCACGGGCCCTACCTCTCGTTCATGCGTTGCTCATGCGATCGCTTCGACGAAAGGTATCGAACCAAGGTCACTGTCGTCGCGCTGGCCCCGAGGGCGTGAAGAGCGCCACAGTCTCGAAGTGCGAGGTCATGGGAAAGGCGTCGAAGGAGCGCAACCGGGTGAGCTCGTACCCCTGCTCTGCTAGCAGGGCGCAATCGCGGGCAAGGGAGACCGGATCGCAGGCCACGTAGACAATCCTGGCCGGCCGCGCGGCCACCAGGTGGCCGACAACCGTGGCTCCGGCGCCCTTGCGCGGCGGGTCGAGCACGACGCCTGCGACAGCTGCGCCCATGGGTCCCTCGCGCGTGGCACTGCCGTCCGCCAGCCTGGCCGCCAGCCAGGGGCGGACGTCGGCCTGATGGAGATGGGCATGGGGGAGATCGTGCAGGCTGCGACGTGCGGCCTTCGAGGCGTCCATGGAGAGCTCAACAGCATCGACCCGACCGGCGGGCCCGACCGCCTCCGCGACGAATGCCGCGATGAGCCCTGCACCGCTGTACAGGTCCCACCATGACTCCCCCGGCGCCGGGGCCCCGAACTCCAGGCAGGCGTCGACCAAGGCCTCAGGCAAGGCCTCGTGGGCCTGCCAGAACATCTCCGGCCGGACCTTCCAGGACCTCTCGCGCACCCGGGCCGTGAACGCGGGCCGCGGGGGCCCCGCCGTGCAGGCCTCTGCGGTGCCCAGCGGGCACGTGTCCAGGGCGATGATGCGGTGCTCGCGCGCAGCCCGAAGGCCCCACCTGCCGTCGTCGCCGCGCGCGAAGTCGATCCGCGTGCGCCAGCCCAGTCCATCGCGATGTCCGGGCAGCTCATGCACGCGGGTATCGAGTGCCGCCATGGCCTCGTCCGTGACCCCGCCGAAGCGCTGCAAGGACTCCCGCAGGATCTCGGACTTCCAGGAGCGCTGGACGGTCGGCGCGACATGCGAGAAGTCGCATCCGCCGCAACCGTCAGGGCCGCTTTGCGGGCAGGCCGGCTGCACCCTGCCCTCTGCCGCTTCGATGACCCGCACGGCGTCTGCGCGGACCATGCGCCGGGAGCACTCGGTGATGCGCGCAGTCACGAGCTCGCCGGGAAGGGCATGCCGGACGAAGATGGTCCGGCCGGGAAGGTGGGCCAGGCAATGGCCGCCGTGCACGGCCTTGCCGATGCGCAGTTCGACCTCGTCGCCGACTTCCAGCGGTGCCTCAGCCATCGAGATCGCGAACGAGCTCGCTCGACTCCAGCTGCCACGGGACGCTCGTGACCATGACGCCTGGGGTGAACAGGAGCCGGCTCTTCAGGCGCAGGGCCGACTGGTTGTGGAGCAGGTGCTCCCACCAATGGCCGACGACGTACTCGGGGATGTAGACGGTGACCAGGTCGTTCGGCCGATCGGCTCGCAGCTCGCGCACGTAGTCGAGCAACGGCCGCGTGATCTCGCGGTAGGGAGAAGCCAGGACCTTCAAGGTGACCGGGATCGCCTTGGCCTCCCAGTCCTCGCACAGTGCTGCCGTCTCCTCGGGGTCGACGTCGACGGTGATCGCCTCGAGCACAGTCGGGCGCGTGGCACGCGCGTACGACAGTGCCCGCAGGGTCGGCTTGTGGATCTTGCTCACGAGGACGAGGACGTGCACCCGCGGCGGAAGCATGGTGTCGGCCTCGCCCGCGACCGCGATCTCCTTGGCCACCTTCTGGTAGTGGCCGTGGATCGCCATCATCAGCAGGTAGAGAAGGGGCATCGCGACGACGACGATCCAGGCACCCTTGGTGAACTTCGTGAGCAGGACGATGGCCAGGACGGACCCGGTCATGAACACGCCGAAGGCATTGATGGCCCGTGAGCGCTTCATGCGGCCGCGCTCGCGCGGATTCTCCTCCGTGCGCAGGTGACGGTTCCAGTGGCGGACCATGCCGATCTGGCTGAGCGTGAAGGAGACGAAGACGCCGATGATGTACAGCTGGATGAGGCCGGAGACGTCTGCCTGGTAGATGACGATCAGGACCACTGCCAGGGCGGCGAGCGACAGGATGCCGTTGCTGTAGGCCAGCCGGTCGCCGCGCGTGTGCAGTTGGCGGGGCAGGTAGCCGTCCTTGGCGAGGACGGAGCCCAGCAGGGGGAATCCGTTGAACGCCGTGTTCGCCGCGAGCGCGAGGATGATGGCCGTCGCGAAGGCGATCACCAGGACTATGACGTGACTGTGGTGGAACACGGCGTCGGCGATCTGCACGATGACGGTCTTCTGGGGCTGGCCCGCCGGCAGGCCTTGCAGGTCAGCGTCGGACTCGGTGACCTTGACTCCGGTCTTCAGTGCGAGCCAGGTGATGCCCGCGAACATGGCCATGGAGATGGCACCGAGCAGGAACAAGGTCGTTGCGGCGTTCTT
>CAYFLP010000213.1:0-3944 GCA_964344045.1 uncultured Bifidobacteriaceae bacterium | reverse complement strand
AGGAGCTCGGCGCCCTCTCGGACCCGCCGATGACCAAGGACGCCATTGCCGGCCGGATCCGGCGCCTGCTCGCCCTCGCCGACAAGAAGGCGTCCGACCTGGGGATCCCGGGCACCGAATCCGTCCTGGGCCCCGATCTCGCCCTGCCCTAGCCGCATGCGGCTCGGTCTTCGTCGGGCCGCGAATGCCGCTAGGATGTATGCGTTTGCGGGCAACCCCGCCCGGCAGCCGCCCACAAGGCGATGACAGTCTCCGAGGAGCATTCCGTGGCAATCAAGGTCGGCATCAACGGCTTCGGCCGCATCGGTCGCAATTTCTTCCGCGCTCTGGTCGCCAGCGGCGCAGATGTCGAGATCGTCGGCATCAACGACCTGACCGATACCAAGACCCTGGCTCACCTGCTGAAGTACGACAGCATCCTCGGACGCTTCGGCGACACCGTCGCTGCAGGCGACGGCGAGATCATCGTCGGTGGCAAGGCCATCCCGGTCTTCGCCGAGCGCGACCCCGCCGCCCTGCCGTGGGGCAAGGTCGGCGCCGACATCGTGGTCGAGTCCACCGGCATCTTCACCGACGCCGACAAGGCCGGAGGCCACCTCAAGGGCGGCGCCAAGAAGGTCATCATCTCCGCGCCTGCCAAGGGCGAGGACATCACGATCGTCATGGGCGTCAACGACAAGGACTACGACCCCGCCAAGCACACGATCATCTCGAATGCGTCCTGCACCACCAACTGCCTCGCGCCGATGGCCAAGGCGATCGACGACGCGTTCGGCATCGAGCGCGGTCTCATGACCACCATCCATGCGTACACCAACGACCAGCGCATCCTCGACTTCCCGCACAGCGACCTTCGCCGTGCACGCGCCGCTGCGCTGAACATGATCCCGACCAGCACAGGTGCCGCCAAGGCCATCGGCCTTGTCCTCCCGCACCTCAAGGGCAAGCTCGACGGCTACGCCATGCGCGTGCCGACCCCGACCGGCTCGGCCACCGACCTCACCGTCGAGCTGAAGACCGCCGCGACCAAGGAAGAGATCAACGCGGTCGTCAAGGCAGCCGCAGAGGGCCCGATGAAGGGCATCCTGGTCTACACCGAGGACCCGATCGTCTCGAGCGACATCGTCACGGACCCGGCCTCCTGCATCTTCGATGCCCAGCTCACCAACTCCAATGGCAACATGGTCAAGGTGCTCGGCTGGTACGACAACGAGTGGGGCTACAGCAACCGGCTCGTCGATCTCGTCTCGCTCGTCGGCTCCAAGCTGTAAGGCACCCGTCATGAAGTCACTCGACGACCTCCAGGTCGCCGGGAAGACCGTTCTGGTCCGGGCGGATTTCAATGTCCCCCTGGCCGACGGCCCCGACGGCTCGCGCGTCATCACCGATGACGGCCGCATCCGTGCGGCACTGCCCACCCTCACCTTCCTGCGGGAGAGCGGGGCCAAGGTGGTCGTCGTCTCGCACCTTGGCCGGGCCAAGGGCGAGTACGTGGCTTCGCTGTCGCTCGCGCCCGTCGCCGAGCGCCTCGGCGAGCTGCTGGGCACCCCGGTGGTGCTCACGCTGCTCGCTGACGCGCCGGCCGCGGTCGCGGCGGCCGGGGCTGGCGATGTCGTCCTCATCGACAACATCCGCTTCGACGCCCGTGAGACCAGCAAGGACCAGGCCGAGCGCGAGAGCCTGGCACGCGAGCTCGCGGCACTTGCCGATGCCTACGTGTCCGACGGCTTCGGCGTCGTGCACCGCAACCAGGCCTCGGTCACCGATGTCGCACGCCTGCTGCCGAATGCGGCCGGACGCCTCGTGCACAAGGAGGCGACCGTCTTCGGCGGCATCATGGCCGAGCCGGCGCGGCCCTTCGTGGTCATCCTGGGCGGCTCGAAGGTCAGCGACAAGCTCGGCGTGATCGGCAACCTCATCGGCCGGGTCGACAGGCTGCTCATCGGCGGCGGGATGGCCTACACCTTCCTTGCAGCGCAGGGGCACGGCGTCGGGACCTCCCTTCTCGAGGCCGAGCAGATCGATACGGTCAAGGGCTTCATCGCCCAGGCGGCCGAACGCGGAGTCGAGCTGCTGCTGCCTGTCGACTTCGTGATTGCGGACGCCTTCGCGGCGGATGCGAGCACGCAGGTCGTCGATGCCGATGCCATCCCGGACGGCTGGATGGGCCTGGACATCGGCCCCCGCACCCGCGAGCTCTTCGCTGCGCGGATCGCGGATGCCGGCACGGTCGTCTGGAACGGCCCCATGGGCGTGTTCGAGATGGAGCCCTTCGCTGGCGGCACCCTTGCCGTGGCGCGCGCCATGGCCGCATCGGACGCCATGACGGTCATCGGCGGCGGCGATTCCGCGGCTGCCGTCCGCATTCTCGACGTCGACGAGAATGCCTTCACCCATATCAGCACCGGTGGCGGTGCGAGCCTGGAGTTCCTGGAAGGCAAGACGCTTCCCGGGCTCGCTGTCCTGGAGGAGAACGCCTGATGGCAACCGCACGCAAGCCGCTCATGGCCGGCAACTGGAAGATGAACCTCAATCACCTCGAGGCGATCGCGCTCGTGCAGAAGCTCGCCTTCGCGCTGAACGACGAGGACTTCGCCTCGGTGGACGTCGCCGTCATCCCGCCGTTCACCGACATCCGCTCGGTGCAGACCCTGGTCGACGGCGATCGCTACGACATCGTCTACGGCTCGCAGGACATCTCCCAGCACCCCGCGGGCGCGTACACCGGCGAGATCTCCGGTGCGATGCTGGCCAAGCTCGGCTGCACCTACGCCGTCGTCGGCCACAGCGAGCGCCGCCAGTACCACGGCGAGAGCGATGCCATCGTCAATGCCAAGGCCAAGGCAGCGATCGCGAACGACATCACGCCGATCGTGTGCGTGGGCGAGGGCCTGGAGATCCGCCAGGCCGGGGAGCAGGTGCCCTACGTCCTGGCGCAGGTCAATGGCTCACTGGAGGACCTCTCGGCCGAGCAGGTCGCCGACCTGGTCGTCGCGTACGAGCCGGTCTGGGCCATCGGCACGGGCGAGGTCGCCACGCCCGACGATGCCCAGGAGGTCTGCGCAGCCATCCGGGCACGCATTCGCGAGGTGCACGGCGACAGCACGGCCGACCGCGTCCGCATCCTGTACGGCGGCTCGGTCAAGGCGAACAATGTCGCCGGCATCATGGCGAAGGCCGATGTCGACGGCGCCCTCGTGGGTGGCGCGGCGCTTGATCCCGACGAGTTCGTGGGCATCGTGCGCTTCCGGCTGCACCCGGCCGATCTCGTCAGCTAGCCGACCCTTATCCTCTACGGGTCGGCCTCCGGCTGACACCCGCTTCCGAACGGAGTCCCATGGTCTCGGTGCTGACGATCGCCCTCGCGGTGATCCTGGTGATCACCAGCGTGCTGCTGGTCGTGCTGATCCTGCTGCACCGCGGCAAGGGCGGCGGCCTGTCCGACCTGTTCGGCGGCGGCGTGAGCTCATCGATCGGCGGCTCGTCGGTGGCCGAGCGCAACCTCGACCGCCTGACGGTGGCCCTGGGCCTCGTCTGGGCTGCGTGCATCGTCGCTGTCGGCCTGCTGGTCAGCTCCGGCACCTGATCTCGATTTAGCTCCTGGTTCGGCATAGCTCAAGACTCGTCTTAGCTCCTGGTTCGACTTAGCTCTCGGAAGGAACTGCCATGGCTGGTGGAAGTGCGATTCGCGGCAGTCGGGTTGGCGCTGGGCCGATGGGTGAGGCGGAGCGCGGCGAGGCCGCACCGCGCATCTTCATCTCCTTCTGGTGCTCGCGGGGCCACGAGTCCCGCCCGAGCTTCGCCACCGACGCGGCGATCCCGGAGGAGTGGGACTGCCCCCGCTGCGGGCTGCCGGCCGGTCCGGACAAGGAGAACCCTCCGGCCCCGCCGAAGATCGAGCCCTACAAGACCCACCTTGCGTATGTGAAGGAGCGCCGCTCCGA
>CAYFLP010000212.1:0-3990 GCA_964344045.1 uncultured Bifidobacteriaceae bacterium | reverse complement strand
TCTGCGGCATTGCCGCCCGCCCGTAGGTGATGACGGGCCTTGCGGAACGAGACGGCCGCTTCGGCAGGGCGGCCGAGCAGCACCTCGCAGCGGGCGCGCTCGAGGTGCAGGGAGCCGAGTGCATCGGCATCGATAGGCCTCGACCGGAGCATGGCGGCCAGGCCCTCTCCCGCCATCCGGTAGGAAGCGACGAGGTCACCGGACTCGCGCAGGGCTCCGATCAGGCGGCAGGCCTCGTAGGCCGGATAGGCGCCTGCTCCCGCTGACTCGCCGAGGTCGAAGCACTGCCACAGCAGGTCCACGGCCCGGTCATGCTCGCCGAGGTCTAGGTGCACCTGGGCGCGCAGGTCGCCCACCATGATGATGCGCTCGACGTTGCTGCCTGCGAGGGCACGCGCCTGGTCGAGCAGTTCGACGGCAGCGTCGTATCCGCCCCGCCGTGCCTCCACCTCAGCCAGGCGCACGGCTGCGAAAGCCGCAGCATCGTCGAACCCCGCGCCGCACAGCAAGGTGTAGGCAGTGCGCAAGCGCTCTTCGTCGTCGGCGCCGACGGCCCCGCAGCTGCGCGCGGAGTCGAAGGCCCCGAGGAGGCAGTTGCCGGCCCACTGCCACTCCAGGAGCGCTTCCCAGCAGCGGGCGGCCTGCACCAGGGCATCGCGTGCGGCCGCCTGCTCATCGAGCTCGACATAGGCACGGCCGACCTGGGTCCAGGCCTCCGCCACGGCGCGGTCGTCCTCGCGGGCCAGGGCAAGCTCGCGTGCGGCCAGGGCTGCCTGCACGGACTCGCGTGCGGAACCCTCGTCGCGCAGGTCGTCGCCCAGCCTCAGCAGTGCGCCCAGCCTGTCGTCGGCATCGGCGCCGCCGAAGGCATCCCATGAACTGCTGCCCGACCGCGATTCCATGACCCACCCCGTCTCGGCCGGCACCGAGCCTGCCAGACCCATTGCACCATGCCCGGCTGACATCCGACCCGGCCGGAATCGGCAGGAGGGGGCAGGCGCATGCGCGTCAGGCGCCCGTGACCGCCCCGGGGAAAGCCGCGATGCCGTTCACGAAATTGGAGTTGGTGCGCACGATGGGGCCGGTCTGCTCGAATCGGATGCCCTTCTTGATCATCTCCTCCAGCAGCACGCGGATCTCCATGCGGGCGAGCGGGGCGCCGAGGCAGTGGTGGGGACCCTTCGCGCCGAACGACACCTGCGGCGGCTTGATCGGCCGGGTGATGTCGAACCTGAGCGGGTCGGGGAACTCGGTCTCGTCGAAGTTCGCCGAGCAGTACCAGATCACGACCTTGTCGTTCTCCTTGATCGCGACGTCGCGCAGCATGGTGTCGCGCGTAGCCGTGCGACGCATGTGCATGACCGGCGTGGCATAGCGGATGATCTCCTCGACGGCGTTCTCGACGAGTTCGGGGCGCGCGTACAGCAGGTCGAGCTGGTCGGGGTTGTCGATGAAGGCCTTGATGCCGTTGCTGATCGCCGTGCGAGTCGTCTCGTTGCCGGCGAAGACGAGCACGTGGAACATGTTCTTGAAGTCGTAGTCCGACAGCTCCTGGCCCTCGTAGCGCGCCTCGACAAGTGCGGTCGTCAGGTCGTCCTTGGGGTGCTTGGTGCGCTCCTCGCGCATCTTCCGGCCGTACTCGAACAGCGCGTGCGATGCAGGCGCGCTGAACGGCAGCAGTTCCAGCGGAGTCGTGTTCCCGTACGCGTCGGCAGGCACGCCAGTGGAGTCGATCAGCTCGTCGGACCACTGCACCAGCATCGCGGCGTCCTCCTCGGGCACGCCGAGGATGTTGATGATGACGCGGATGGGCAGGGGAGCGCTGATCGACTGCACGATGTCGAGCGGGCCCGTGCCGACGGCCTCGGTCAGCAACTGCTCGGCAATCTCGCGCGTGACGTCTTCGTAGGACTTCACCTTGTGGGTGGTGAAGGCCGGGATGCCGAGCTTGCGCAGGCGCACGTGCTCGGGCGCATCGGTGTCGATGATCGACCGGCGGGCATTCATCTGCTCCTCGGTCAGGTCGGGGAGGTTCGTCATGCCGCGGGCGTTGGAGTAGGTCTGCGGATCGCGCGTGACGGCGACGAGGTCCTGGTAGGTCGTGACGGCCCAGAACGGACGCCCTTCGTACATGCACTCGGCCACCGGCTCGGTGCGGCGCATCTCCGCGAAGATCTCGTGCGGGATGCCGTTCGCGTAGAGCTGCGGGTCGGTGATGTCGACCTGGGTCTTCATGCCGGGACTCTCCTTCGAAGGGCTGGGGTCACAGGGATGGCTGAGTTCACAGGGATGGCTGAGTTCA
Source organism: uncultured Bifidobacteriaceae bacterium (assembly GCA_964344045.1). GTDB lineage: Bacteria > Actinomycetota > Actinomycetes > S36-B12 > S36-B12 > UBA10649. The sequence continues at coordinate 1,688 of CAYFLP010000212.1, read as the reverse complement.
CAGGGATGGATCGATGACGAAGCGGCCGCGCACGTCGCCCGCCTCCAAGCGGCGGTGCGCCTCCGGGATGGCGTCCAGGCCCACGACCTCGACCTCGGAGCCGAGGCCGTGCTCGCGAACGAGGGCGACGAGCTCGTGCAGCTGGTCGAGAGTGCCCCAGATGGACGTCATCAGGCGCGTCTCGTGCGGCACCAGGCCGAGGCCGAACGGGATGCTTCCGCCGAAGAGCCCGACGAGCACCACGATGCCTTGGCGCGCGACGTGATCGCGGGCCGTAGCGAGCGTCGCGTCGGCGCCCACGAAGTCGACGACGGCCGTGAACAGCCCCTCGGCCTCGCCCGGTGCGTAGGCCGCGTCGGCGCCGAGTGCGAGCGCCTGCTCGCGCTTGGCGGGCGAGGCATCGATGACGCACACTTCGGCATCCGACTGGATCTTCAAGAACTGCAGGCCCAGCTGGCCTAGCCCGCCGGCGCCGATCACCAGCGCACGCGGCTTCTTCGCCGCCCGCAGGGTGTCGAGGGTGTGGCCCACTGCGCGGTAGGCCGTCAGGCCGCCGCAGGCGAAGGGGGCGATGGCGAAGGGGTCGAGGTCGCCGATCGGCACCAGGTAGCGCTCGTCGACGACGAGCATGCGCTCGGCATAGCCGCCGTCCTTGACCAGGCCTGCCTCGCTGGAATTCGGGCAGATCATCTCCTGGCCCGAGTCGCAGGCGAAGCAGCCCGGCTGGCGGCAGCCCCACGGTGCGTACACGAGCACATTGCCGAGCGTGGGGTGGCGGCCAACGACCTCATGGCCCAACGTGACCGGCAGGGTCGTCGGGTAGTCGCCGTGCACGGCGTGCAGGTCGGAGTGGCAGATGCCACACGCGACGACATCGATGACGACCTCGCCGGGTCCCGCGACCGGATCGGGGAGGTCGCGCGCCTGGAGCGGCTGGCCGGGTGCGACGAGCTGGACGGCACGCATGGGACTCCCTCGGAGGCGGGGGACGAAACCGCCCCCTAGGCGACGCTCTGCACACTACATTTATCAAGTATCCAAAGCATCCCCTTTAGGCACTTCACCCTCACCCTGGGAGCAACGCATGCACGCATGGGACCCCGCTGAGCGCGATCGCGTCGCCGCGCTGTGCGAGGAGCACGGCATCCACACGGTGGAGTGCGTCTTCGTCGACACCTGGGGCATGCCGCGCGGCAAGCGGCTGCCGGTCAAGCAGTTCCTGCGGGGCTCGGGCTTCGCGATCGCCAATGTCGTCTACACGTGGGATCCCACCTGCTTCATCTTCCCGACCCCCTGGGTCGACGAGACCGACGGCTTCCCGGACATGCATGCCATGCCCGACCTCGCCAGCTTCCGCGTCGCCGGCTGGACCGAGGGGGTGGGCGTTGTCCTGTGCGACACCTTCCATCCGGACGGGCGCCCGATCGAGATGGACGCACGGCAGATGCTCAAGCGGCAGCTGCAGCGCGCGGCCGACCAGGGCTACGGCGTCGATGCAGCTTCCGAGCTCGAGTGCCACTTCTTCACCGAGGACTGGAAGCCGATCTACTCAGACATCAACTGCTACTCCATCTACCGCGGCTGGGAGATGGAGCCCTACATGCTCGACATCCGCGAGTCGCTGCGCAAGACCGGCATCGAGGTCGAGGCGTGCAATGTCGAGTACGGGCCGGGGCAGACCGAGATCA
>CAYFLP010000211.1:0-4023 GCA_964344045.1 uncultured Bifidobacteriaceae bacterium | reverse complement strand
CCGTCGCGTGCTGTACGCGATGTACGTCGGCGGCTACCGTCCGGACCGAAACTTCTCCAAGAGCGCCCGCGTGGTCGGCGACGTCATGGGCAACTATCACCCGCACGGCGACAGTGCGATCTACGACGCTCTCGTGCGCCTGGCACAGCCCTGGTCGCTGCGCTACCCGCTCGTGCAGGGGCAGGGCAACTTCGGCTCGCCGGGCAATGACCCGCCGGCCGCCCAGCGCTACACCGAGTGCCGCATGGCCCCGCTCGCCATGGAGATGGTCCGCGACATCGATGAGGAGACCGTCGACTTCGGCCCCAACTACGACGGCCGCACCCAGGAGCCCACCGTCCTGCCCAGCCGCTTCCCGAACCTTCTGGTCAACGGCTCGGCGGGCATCGCCGTGGGCATGGCCACCAACATCCCGCCGCACAACCTTCGCGAGGTTGCCGCGGGCGCCCAGTGGTTGCTGGCCAATCCCGAGGCCACTCGGGAGGAGCGCCAGGAAGCGCTCATGGAGCGCATCAAGGGCCCGGACTTCCCGACAGGTGCCCTCATCGTCGGCCGGCGCGGCATCGACGAGGCCCAGCGCACCGGTCGTGGGTCGATCACGATGCGGGCAGTCGTCACGGTCGATGAGGATGCCCGCGGTCGCCAACTGCTGGTCGTCACCCAACTGCCCTACCAGGTAAATCCCGACAACCTGCTGCTGCGCATTGCCGAGCAGGTGGGCGAGGGCAAGCTCACCGGCATCGCCGATGTGCGCGACGACTCGTCCTCGCGTACCGGCATGCGCCTGATCATCGAGCTCAAGCGCGATGCGGTTGCGCAGGTAGTGCTGAACCAGCTCTACAAGCACACCCAGCTGCAGGACACCTTCGGCTGCAACATGCTGGCACTCGTCGACGGCGTGCCCCGCACGCTCACGCTCGAGCAGTTCGTGCGCCACTGGATCTCGCATCAGATCGAGGTCATCCAGCGCCGCACCCGCTACCGCCTGCGCAAGGCCGAGGAGCGCGCTCACATCCTGCGCGGCTACCTGAAGGCACTCGACGCACTCGACGAGGTCATCGCGCTCATCCGGGCGAGTGCGACTGTCGACGATGCTCGCGTGGGCCTGATGCAGTTGCTCGACATCGACGAGATCCAGGCGACCGCGATCCTCGACATGCAGCTGCGCCGACTCGCAGCACTCGAGCGCCAGAAGATCATCGACGAGTACGACGACCTGATGGCCAAGATCGCTGACTACAACGACATCCTGGCCAGCGAGGAACGTCAGCGCTCCATCGTGTCCGAAGAGCTCGCGGAGATCACCGAGAAGTACGGCGACGATCGCCGCACGGAGTTCATCGCGTGGGAAGGCGACATGAGCGATGAGGACTTCATCGCCGAGGAGGACGTCGTCGTCACGATCACGGCTGGTGGCTACGCCAAGCGCACCAAGTCCGACCTGTACCGCGCCCAGCGCCGTGGCGGCAAGGGCGTTCGCGGTGCGTCACTGAGGCAGGACGACGTCGTCGAGCACATGTTCGTCACCACCACGCACCATTGGATCCTGTTCTTCACGAACAAGGGTCGCGTGTATCGCGCGAAGGCCTACCAACTTCCGGAGACAGCCCGCGACGCCAAGGGTCAGCACGTGGCGAACCTGCTGGCGTTCCAGCCTGATGAGGCCATCGCGCAGGTGCTTGCGCTGCCCGACTACGAAGCGGGCCAGTACCTCGTACTGGCCACGCGTGGTGGCTTGGTCAAGAAGACCCGCCTGGCGGAGTACGAATCGAATCGCCAGGGCGGCATCATCGCGATCAACCTCGCCGAAGACGATGAGCTGATCGCGGCGCGACTGGTGGAGGAGACTGACGACCTCATCCTGGTCTCCCGCAAGGGCATGTCTGCTCGCTTCACCGCTGATGACGCAACCCTGCGGCCCATGGGCCGCGCCACCAGCGGCGTGATCGGCATGCGCTTCCGTGAGGACGATGCCTTGCTGGCGATGGACGTCGTGCGGCCTGACACCTTCGTGGTGACCCTTACCGACGGCGGCTACGGCAAGCGCACTCCCGTCAGCGAGTGGGCGACGAAGGGACGTGGCATCCTCGGTGTGCGTGCGATGAAACTGGTCGAGGAGCGCGGTTCCCTCGTCGGCGCCATGGTGTGCGACGAGACCGATCAGCTCTTCGCCATCGCGTCCAACGGCGTGGTCATCCGCACGAGGGTCGACGAGATCCGCGCCTCCGGCCGCGACACCATGGGCGTCACGGTGATGAACCTCGGCGAAGGCGACACGGTCGTGGCCGTGGCCCGGGGAACCGAGGGCGACGAGGATGAGGCTGATGGAATCGAGTCCGACTCCGACGTAGTCGAAGCCGGAGCAGCCGAAGCCGGAGCAGTCGAAGTCGGAGCAGTCGAAGCCCCGGCATCCGGTGAGGCAGCGGCAGTGGAGGCAGGTGAGTGATGGCGGGTGAGGTGAGGCAGCCGCGACGTGCGCGGCTGTACGTCACGCGCATCGACCCCTGGTCGGTGATGAAGTCCGCCTTCCTGCTGGCCTTGGCCATCGGCATCGTGATCGTCGTGGCGGTCGGCCTGGTGTGGTGGGTGCTCGACGCCGCGGGGGTGTTCCTCACGATCTCACGCACCCTCGACGAGATCATCGGATCGGCGACGACGGGTTTCGACATCGTCGCGCTCTTCGACTTCTCTCGGGTCATGGGCGTGGCCATCGTGATCGCTGCCGTCGAGGTGGTGCTCGTCTCCCTCCTCGCGGCCATCTTCGCCCTGCTCTACAACCTCAGCGTCGGGCTCACAGGGGGCATCGAGGTCGTGCTCTCGGACGAGGTCTGACCCCTGCCAGACCCTCGCAGCGCCCCGCCCCGGGGGTCGGGTAGAGTTTCGCACCGCAGTAGGGGCCTATAGCTCAGCTTGGTTAGAGCGCTTCCCTGATAAGGAAGAGGTCGATGGTTCAAGTCCATCTAGGCCCACCCACCCCGTTCCTCCCGCGTCGCGGGAGCGATCCACTCAGTACAGGCACATCGCGGCCGTACGGCCGGTTTCTCCCACCCCAGAGTTGAGTTGGAAGAGGACGATCATGAGGCGCATCACGACTTTCACGACATCAGCCGCCATTGCCGCAATCGTGCTGGCGGCCGCCACGCCCGCTGTTGCGTCCTCTGGCTACTCGACCCTGGGCAAGAGCGGCGTGAAGAAGATCGTCTCCAATCCTGACCTGGCACCGGCCAACCTCGGAACGTCGGAGAAGAGCCTCTACGTCTGGACGGCTGGGCCCACGACGGCGCCTTTTGTCTGCTGGAGCAGCACCGGCGAGCCGCAGAGCCTGCCGCCCGCGTCCGCCGGAACCCTCGGCTACACGTTGACGGGCAGCAACACGGCTGTCGGGACGACCGTGACCGAGTACCCGACGCTGCAGGCTGCCACTGAGGCCGGAACCCAGCTCATGGGATTCACCTGCCCCAAGAAGGCGAAAATGTCACCGGACGCGGGCGCGAAGCCCCTTGCCATCACCCAGGCCAACAGCACGCTGAGCCCGGTCTACGGTACGTCAGGCAAGCTGCCATCCCAGGGCCGAATCGACACGTACGAGACCAGCGAGCGGGGCGTGAAGTTCGTGCAGGTGAATGCCGTTCTTCAGATCGGCCGGGTCGTCATCTGCGTGGGCGGGGGCGCCAAGCCCGGCCAGCGCGAGGAGTTGACCGACTGGGCCCTGGCTGCCGTCGATGCTGCCGCCGTCGATTACCAGAAGCGGGCCGCCAAGTAACCCCAGCACAGGCACCGCTGGGGCAGGGGTACGCTGTCGGCCATGAAGAAGCTGCTTCTCCTCGTCGTCCTCGCGGGCGTCGGCTACCTCGTCTACCGTCAGATCATGGCGAACCGCGCAGAGCAGGACCTGTGGTCCGAGGTCACCGCGGAGCCGGATCTTCGCTAGGTAGTCTTCCCGGCACCACCCGGGGGCTTAGCTCAGCTGGTAGAGCGCTGCCTTTGCAAGGCAGAAGTCAGGGGTTCGAGTCCCCTAGCCTC
>CAYFLP010000210.1:0-4026 GCA_964344045.1 uncultured Bifidobacteriaceae bacterium | reverse complement strand
ATCCTCGTCTGGCGGAACCAGGCCGACGCCGCGCTGACGCCCAGTGCCAGGCCCAGGTAGAGCAGTGTCTCGACGCCCACTTGCACGATGCCCAGCTCGACGGCTGACGCCAAGGGCGCTTGCGGGTTCATGAACGGCGGGTAGAAGGCGAACAGGAAGATCGCGGCCTTGGGATTCGCGAGCTGCACGCCTAGCGCTTCGGCGAACGCGCCCGCGTGGCCGCCCCGTGGCGGCGGCGCGACGAAGGGCTCGTCATCCTCCCGGCCGCGCAGGCGCCACCCTGCGCGCAACGCCTTGATCCCGAGGTAGGCCAGGAAGACCGCGCCGGCGACCTTGAGCACCACGAAGGCGACCTCGCTCGCGGCCACCAGTGCCGCGAGCCCCAGGCCGACCGCCAGTGCCCAGATGAACAGGCCCGCCTCGATGCCGAGGACTGTCGGGATCGCGTGCCGGAAGCCTCGCGTGCCTGCCCGCTGGATGATCAGGGCGAAGGCCGGCCCGGGGCTCGCCGCGATGACGAGGACAGCCAGCAAGAAGGCAGGCAGCATCTCGATCGAGATCGCCATGGAGCCCTCCTTGTCGCCTGTGCCCGTTCAGGTGCATGGGCGTGCGTGCCTGCCTGCCCACTGACGCCCCTGGCGCCCCTGCCGCGAGGCTAGTCGGCACCAGGAGCCGATGAGTCGCTGAGCCTCGCGCCCGGCAACCGCCCCGAAGTCAGTGGCTCGTGCGGTAGGAGCGCGAGACCGCGGCCACGACCACCTCGTACTGCGAGTACCAGCGCTCGCGGCCCAGCTCTTGTGCCTGCAGGTGCTCTGCCTGCTGCTTCCAGGCGAGGGCACTTGCCTCATCACGCCAGTACGACACCGTGATGCCGTCGCGGCTCGCAGGGTCTCTCACGGAGTGGATGCCGGCGAAGCCATCCTGCTGGGAGGCGAGCTCGACCATGCGTGCGGCCATCGCCCCGTACCCCGCATCGTCTTCGGCAGTGCGGGTATTCGTGAAGATGACAGCGATGCTGCCGGGATCAGCCAACGCGTTCCCAGACGACGATCGTGTTGCCTTCCTGCATGAACACATGTGCCATGCGATAGCCATTGGCGTGGCGGTCGTTCGCCACGTCGGCGAAGTGGCTCATGTTGATGGAGCCCTCGTTCACCTCGATGTCGTAGTACTTGCCGTTGGCCTTGCCTGCGCTCAATCCGCCGATGCCGAACATGGGTGTCCTCCTCGATCGCTCGCTGCCTGCGTCGCGTTGTGCAGACGCTATCCCGGCAGCGGGGCAAGATGGCGCAGTGGCCAATCGTCTCGCGGCATCGACGTCCCCGTACCTGCTTCAGCATCAGGACAATCCCGTCGACTGGTGGGAGTGGGGCCAGGAGGCGTTCGACGAGGCGCGACGCCGGGATGTGCCGGTGTTCGTGTCGATCGGCTATTCGGCGTGCCACTGGTGCCACGTGATGGCCCACGAGTCCTTCGAGGACCCGTCCGTCGCTTCCTACCTGAACGAGAACTTCGTGAGCATCAAGGTCGATCGCGAGGAGCGGCCGGACGTCGATGCCGTCTACATGCAGGCGACGGTCGCCATGACCGGCCAGGGTGGCTGGCCCATGTCGGTGTTCGTCGATCACGACGGACGGCCCTTCTACGCGGGCACCTATTTCCCGCCCCAGCCGCGTCATGGCCTGCCGTCCTTCCTGCAGTTGCTCTCTGCGCTGCGGGAGTCCTGGGACGGCAAGCGCGAGGCCATTGCCTCGTCGGCCGAGCGCATCGCAACGGCCCTCGCGGCTCGCCGCCCGGCAGTCGGCACGAGGCTGCCGGACAGTGACGACCTGCGCGCTGCCGTCAGCGCACTGGAGGCCGAGTTCGACAGTGCGCGGGGCGGATTCGGGGGCGCGCCGAAGTTCCCGCCGTCGATGCTCCTGGAGTTCTTGCTTCGGTTCACCGCCCTGACAGGGGACCCTTCAGCGCTCGCGATGGCCGAGACGACTCTCGAGGCCATGGCACGCGGTGGAATGTACGACCAGCTTGGCGGTGGCTTCGCGCGGTACAGCGTCGACCGGGCCTGGACCGTCCCCCATTTCGAGAAGATGCTCTACGACAATGCGCTGCTCCTGCGCGTGTATGCCCACTGGTACCGGCTCACTGGATCGCCCCTCGCGCATCGGGTCGTGCAGCACACGGCCGAGTTCATGCTGCGCGAGCTCCGCACGGCCGAGGGCGGATTCGCGTCGGCCCTCGATGCCGACAGCGACGGACGCGAGGGGCTGTTCTACGCCTGGACCCCGGCCCAGTTGCTCGAGGTCCTGGGGGAGCAGGACGGCCCCTGGGCCGCTCGCCTGCTGTCGGTGACGGATGACGGCACCTTCGAGGACGGCATGTCGGTGCTGCAGCTGATGGTCGATCCCGACGATCGCGAGCGCTGGGATCGGGTTCGGGCCGTGCTTCTTGCCGCGCGAGCGGAGCGAGTGCCCCCCGGGCGGGACGACAAGGTCGTGAGCGCCTGGAACGGCCTGGCCATCGCCGGGCTGGCCGATGCCGGGGCGATCCTCGGCGTTCCGGAATGGATCGAAGCGGCCCAGGCCGCCGCAGACCTCCAGGTCTGCGTGCACCTGGGCGCACGCGACGACGACCGGCTGTGCCGCACCTCGCGCGACGGCCGTCCGGGCGACAACGCAGGCGTCCTCGACGACTACGGATCGCTGGCCGAAGGCCTCCTCGCGCTCTACCAGGCCACGGGCGAGGAGGAGTGGCTCGCCTTCGCCGGGATCCTGGTCGACGTCGCCGTGCAGCACTTCTCGGACGGCGAGGGCGGGTTCTTCGATACCGCCGACGATGCTGAGCGGCTGATCAGCCGGCCGAGCGACGTCGCCGACAATGCCGAGCCCTCCGGCTGGTTCGCCGTGGCGAATGCGGCGCTCACCTATGCGGCGCTCACCGGGCTGGGGGAGTACCGGGACGTGGCCGAGCGCGCCCTGCGGGTGGTCGCCGAGCATGCGGCCCGGGCGCCTCGCGCGGTCGGCTGGGGACTCGCCGCCTGCGTGGCGCTCGAGGCAGGCCCCCTCGAGCTCGCCATCGTCGGCGAGCCCGACGATCCGCTGGCGAGGGCGCTGATCGAGGTTGCTCGTGCCTCGGCATCGCCGGGTGCCGTGATCGCCTTCGGCGTCGGAAGCGACGTGCCGCTGCTGCGCGATCGCGTGCCCATTGCGGGCCTCGCGGCTGCGTACGTCTGCCGCGGCCTTGCCTGCGAGCTGCCTACGAGCGATCCGGGCGCGCTCGCTGCACGCGTGCACGCCCGGCGGGAGTAGCCTGCCGCCGTGGGATTGAAGGACTTCGTCTACGGCCTCTACGAGCGCCAGCTGATGTCCCAGATCCCTGCCGAGCGCAGGCCCCGTCACGTCGGCGTCATCCTCGACGGCAATCGCCGATGGGCGACCGCCCAGGGATCGTCGAGCTCGGAGGGACACCGGGCCGGCGCGGCCAAGATCGTGGACTTCCTCGGCTGGTGCGAAGAGGCCGATGTCGAGGTAGTGACCTTGTGGCTGCTGTCGACCGACAACTTGAACCGTCCGCCGGCCGAGCTCGACGCACTGATGGGGATCATCGAGGAGACGGTCGCCGACCTCGCGTCGAGCGGGCGCTGGCGCCTGCACCCGGTGGGCGCGCTCGACCTCCTGCCTTCCCGTACGTCGCAGATGCTCAAGGAAGCCGAGGACTCCACGTCGGGATACAGCGGCATCCTGGTCAACGTGGCCGTCGGCTATGGCGGCCGCCGCGAGGTCGTCGATGCGGTCCGCTCGATCCTGCAGGAGCATGCGGCGCAGGGCACGTCGCTCGACGAGCTCGCGGACATGATCGACGTCGAGCACATCGCCGAGCACCTGTACACCAAGGGCCAGCCGGATCCCGACCTCGTCATCCGCACCTCGGGCGAGCAGCGCCTCTCGGGCTTCCTGCTGTGGCAGAGCGCCCATTCGGAGTTCTACTTCTGCGAGGCCTACTGGCCGGACTTCCGGCACGTGGACTTCC
>CAYFLP010000209.1:0-4091 GCA_964344045.1 uncultured Bifidobacteriaceae bacterium | reverse complement strand
CGGCAACGCGAGGCACCTGGCCCGCACTCTGCGCGCCACGCCCGCGTGGGATGCCCTTCTCGGCCGTTGGCGGTCAGGCACGGCAGTTGCCGCCTTCGGGGCCGGGGCGGTCGCACTCGGCGGCTACGTACCCGATGCCCGGCATCCCGCAGGCGGCGGCGAGCAGGGCCTCGGGCTGCTCGCGGACCTGCGCCTCGTCTGTCATTTCGACCGCCTCGCCTCGATGATTCCCGACTCCGTCCTCCACGCGATGCGCCAGGACGGCTCCGTGGTCGTGGGCATCGACTCCGACACCGCGCTCACCAGCGCCGGACCGGAACCGCTCGAGGAAGGCAACCCGCTCGACGAGACCGCACTGCTGTGGGCGTTTCGCTCCCGCGGCAAGGCCAGTGCCTGGAGGCTGGACGGCGAACGCCGGCGCCGCATCAACGCCCCGCTCCGCCTGAGGGTGCGCGACACATGAGCGCCGAGAGCACTGCAGGAATCGATGGCGTCCGGCACGGCGGCTCCGTGCTGCGCCCGGGCATCCGCACCTTCAAGCCTCGGCGCAGCCGCATCACGCAGCGCCAGTCACAGGCCCTGGAGGCGCAGCCGCCCTGGCTGCTGCCCTCGGCGTCCGACGAGCCCCTCGACCTCGCCGCCCTCTGGGGAGCGGGGGTGCCCGTCGTCGCCGAGATCGGGTTCGGCATGGGCTCTCCCACCGCGACCATGGCACAGGCCGACCCCGCCACCGGCGTGCTCGCCATCGACATCCACACGCCCGGCGTCGGCGACCTGCTCGCCGAGATCCACGAGCGCAACCTCGCCAACATCCGCGTCATCGAGGCCGACGCACTCGGCGTCCTGTCCACGCGCGTAGGGAGCCACGCCCTCGCGGGACTTCGCAGCTACTTCCCCGACCCGTGGCCGAAGGCGCGGCATTTCAAGCGCCGGCTGGTGCAGCCCGCCGTGCTCGACCTGGCCTGGAGCCGCCTGGCGAGCGGAGGGTCCTGGCACCTGGCCACGGACTGGTCGGAGTACGCCGGCTGGATGCAGGAGGTCTTCGCCGGCGACCCCAGGTGGCAGGGCGGAATCATCGAACGCCCTGCCTGGCGGCCGGTCACCGGATACGAGCGCCGCGCACTGCGCGAAGGGCGCCAGATCGTCGACCTCCTGTACCGCACGGCATGATGTGCCCATGCGCATGATCACCCTGGGATCCACTGGCCTGTCCGTCTCCCGCCTGTGCCTGGGCGGCAACGTCTTCGGCTGGTCGGCCGATCGCGAGCAGTCCTTCGCGGTGCTCGATGCGTACGTGGCTGCCGGTGGCAACTTCATCGACACCGCGGATGCCTACTCATGGTGGATTCCCGGCAATTCCGGCGGTGACTCCGAGACCATCCTCGGCGAGTGGATGACCGCGCGCGGCAATCGCGATCAGCTGATCATCGCGACCAAGGTGGCCAAGCTGCCATCGGCCCCGGGTCTCTCCCCCGACAACATCCGCTCGGCACTTGCCGCATCGCTGGAGCGCCTGCAGACCGACTATGTGGACCTGTACTACGCGCACGAGGACGACGACAAGGTAGAGCTGGCCGACGTGCTGGGCACCTTCGATGCGCTCGTCGCCGAGGGCAAGGTCAGGCACATCGCCTGCTCGAACTTCACCCCAGAACGCGTGGCCGAGTCGCTCGAGTTCTCCGCGGCCCACAACCTGGCCTCGTACGCGGCCGTCCAGGACCTGTACAACCTGATGGACCGCAACCCCTACGAGTCGACGATGCGCCCGGTGGTCGAGAAGTTCGGCATCACCTGCCTGCCCTACTACTCCCTGGCCCGTGGCTTCCTGACCGGCAAGTACGCCGGCGGCGCCAAGGTCGAGAGCGTGCGCGCATCGGGCGTCGAGCAGTACCAGAACGAGCGGGGCGATCGCGTTCTCGAGGCGCTGGGAACCGTGGCAGCGGAGACAGGGGCCCCGATGGGCGCGGTCTCCCTCGCCTGGCTCGCCCAGCAGCCCACCGTGAGCACCCCGATCGCGAGCGCTCGCACCCTCGAGCAGCTCGAAGGCCTGCTCGCCTTCACCGAGCTCGAGCTGAGCGCAGATCACATCGCACGCCTGGACGCGGCGTCGGCCACCTGATCTGCGCATATGCCACCATGCGTGCATGACCGACGTGCCCGCATTGCGCCAGGTGGCGAGCACGGTCGCGTTCGAGACGCCCTGGCTGACGATCACGAATGACGATGTGGTCAGGCCCGACGGCAGTCGCACGATGTACGGGGTGGTGCGCACGCCCGACTTCGCCCTGGTGATGCCCTTCGACGGCGAGAGGTTCCACCTCGTCGAGCAGTTCCGCTACCCCGTCGGCCGACGGCTCTGGGAATTTCCGCAGGGCTCGCTGCGCGGACGCCCAGATGCAGAGCCCATCGACGTCGCCCGCACCGAACTCGCCGAGGAGACCGGCCTGCGGGCCGACTCCTACGAGCACCTGGGGTTCCTGCACGAGGCCTATGGCCACGCGACCACGGGATTCCACGTCTTCCTGGCGACGGGGCTGCACGCCGGCGAGGCCGCACGGGAGCCGGAGGAGTCCGACATGCGCAGCGGCAGCTTCACCCTCGACGAGATCTGGACCATGATCGACGACGGTGCCATCACCGATGCCAGCACCGTGTCGGCGCTCGCGCTTCTCGCTCGCAGCCGGTCGCGCAGCGGCTAGTCGCCCGCGGGCTCGTAGACCCGCACCGTGTTGCGCCCCGCATGCTTGGCGTCATAGCAGGCCTCGTCGGCTTGGCGAAGCCAGTCATCGACCGACATTGCATCGTCAGGGGCGAGCTGCGTGAGGCCGATGCTTGCGCCGACGGAGAACCGCTGGCCGTGCCATGTGACGATCGTGCCCGAGACAGCCCGCTGGATGGATTCGGCAATCGCTTGGCCGCGCTCCATCGGGCAGTTGAAGACCACGATCGCGAACTCGTCGCCGCCGATCCGGGCCACGACGTCATCGTCGCGAACGGCCGCTCGCATGGACGAGGCGACACTTCGCAGGAGTTCATCGCCGACATCGTGGCCGGCCTCGTCGTTCACCGGCTTGAAGCCGTCGAGGTCCAAGAACATGAGCACATGCGATGAGTCGCTCACGCTCTCGTTCGCGGCCTCGAGCTCTCGGAAGAAGCCGCGTCGGTTGAGCAGTCCGGTGAGCTCGTCGTGGTGGGCGGCATAGGACGAGGAGTCCGCACGTGAGCGCCAGTGGCGCTCAGTGCCGGTCACCAGCAGCAAGAAGGCCTCCAGCAGCAGGGCGATCAGCAAGGTGCCCAGTAGCAGGAGCATCGGGGTCGCCGGCGGCAGCGCCTCGACCACCGACTCGCTGGGCCAGGCCTCGAAGCTCCAGGTGCGCCCGCCGAACTCGAACTCCTTTGCGATGACGGCGGGGGTCGTCGGAGTCGGGCCATCGGTGGTGCCGTCGACCATTCGCTCGCCCAGGACCGTGGGCTGCGAGCCGGGAGTCGTGTCACTGAGCGTGAAGTTCCAGTCCTGCCACTTCGGGTTGCCGATAGCTCCCGCGAGCAGGTCGTTCAGCCGGTAGACGCCGACCGCGTATCCCTCGAGTTCGCCGGACGCAGCGTAGGACGGGACGAACATGAGCACGCCCTTCTGCCCGCCGACTTCCTGCACCAGGTCGACAGGCGCAGTGACCTGCGGGGCAGCCAAGCGGCTTGCGCGATCGATGGCGTCGGCTCGAACGGCGTTCGAGTACACGTCGAAGCCGAGAGCGGGAGCGTTCGTTGCCAGCGGCTCGATGTAGGCCACCGGGACGTATTCGGGCCGACTCGCTGCCGGGACGAGCTCTCCGGCGGCATTCCTCTCGGTGACCTGAAAATTCGCGAGTCCCGGCTGCTGGCGCATCCCGCTCTCGAACGCAGCACGCTGGTCGCCGGGCACGATCGGATCCCATGCGACTGCCTGCAGGTCCGGATGCCGGGCGAGGAAGGACTCCGTGAAGGTCCTGAACTCCTGCTGGGACACGAAGTCCGAGGCATGACGCAAGCTGGTGATGGAGTTCAGGAGTTCCGTGTGCGTGCGCAGCTCGGACTCGAGCTCGGCGGCCGCA
>CAYFLP010000208.1:0-4098 GCA_964344045.1 uncultured Bifidobacteriaceae bacterium | reverse complement strand
TCCTGACACCCGCTGAGTTCGCTGCACTGGGCACCGCCTGCGCGAAGATCGCCGACCGGCTGAACCCCGACCATCGCATGTAGGCCCCGAACATCGCATGTAGGCCCCGAGCGGCTCTCGGCCCGAGCCCTTGTCGGCGGGCGCCGACGGGCCAGGACGTAGGGGGGGGGACGAGCCGGCCTATAAGCCGGATTCTGTTCCTCGGCGCCTGTCGGCCACCGATTCGGCGATCATCCATCTGCGACTGCCGTTGCCGACAGCCTGGTGCGGCCTACCCGCAGGCGATGAGCGGGCAGCTCACCTGCGCAGTGGTCCGAGGACCACCTCTTGGCCTTGCTCCGGGTGGGGTTTGCCTAGCCGCCGCAGTCGCCTGCGGCGCTGGTGGTCTCTTACACCGCCGTTTCACCCTTACCTCGGTTGCCCGAGGCGGTTTGCTTTCTGTGGCACTGTCCCGCGGGTTGCCCCGGGTGGCCGTTAGCCACCACCCTGCCCTTTGGAGTCCGGACTTTCCTCGGCCATGGAATCCATGGCCGCGATCACCCGGCCGGCTCGTCCGCTCGCGAGATTACGTCACCGGGGCACACCGGGCAAGTCACCCGCTGTAGGGCTCCAGCGGCAGCATCATCTTCGTGATCTTGCCCGGGCCCCCCTGGGGGAAGGCGATCGTGACCTCGCTGAACACGCGCTTTGCGCCCTGCTTGCGAGGCTTGCCCAGCTGGACCTCTGCCGGATACGAGTGCACGGTGCCGGCCACGCAGGTGGGCTCGCAGTCGTTCTCGAGGTAGGTGCCCGAGCCCTTCGCATTGCCGTTGGTCCAGGACGACCAGGTGAGCTTGGTGAGGGACGAGTTGGCGTCGGCGCAGGTCAGGACCATCTCGGCGGGCTTGGCGGATGCCGAGCCGCAGTTGTTGACCACGGTGTTCGGCGCCGCCAACGCGGCGGGTGCCCCGGCTGCCGCAAGTAGGCAGACGGCAGAAACGACGGCAACGCGGGTAGCAGGTGACTTCACGGTTCCTCCGGATCAGGTGCGTGGGTGCCGATCGGACGCTAGCGCGTGCGCCCGGGTTCCCCCGTGCGCCACGTGCGCATCCTGCCCGGTTCGTCATCATGCCGGGCTGGCCAACTGGCCAGCGGCGGCCCGCTAGCGTGCAGGCATGCTCCTCATCCTGCCTCCCAGCGAGGGCAAGCGCGCCCCGGAGGCCGGCGCCCGCCTGGACCTGGACGGCCTCACCCGCCCGGAGCTGAACGACGAGCGCCGGGCCGTGCTCGACGCCCTGATCGACCTGTGCACGAAGCAACCGGCCAAGGCCATCGACGTGCTCGGGCTCGGGCCCACGCAGGGTGGCCTGGTGCGGGCCAATGCCGGCCTGCGCACGGCGCCCGTCGCACCCGCCCTGGAGGTCTACACGGGAGTCCTGTACGAGGCACTCGACTTCGCCAGTCTGCGCGCGCCAGCGCGCCGACGCGCCGACTCGCGCCTGCTGATCGCCTCGGCACTCTTCGGCTTCCTGTCTCCCTCCGATTGCATCCCGGCCTACCGGCTCAGCGGTGACTGCTCCCTCCCCCGCATCGGCACGCTCGCCTCGGCGTGGAAGGCACCCGCGCAGGCGGCATTGGAGTCGACTACCGGGCTCTTGCTAGACATGAGGTCGGGAGCCTATGCCGCCCTCGCCCCGCTCACGGCGTCGCTGTCGGAGCGTGCCGTGTCCGTGCGCGTCCTCGTGGAGAGGAACGGCCGCAGGTCAGTCGTCAGCCACCACAACAAGGCGACGAAGGGCCGGCTCGCCCGAGCGGTGCTGCAGTCCGCGCGCGTGCCGGGCAGGATCGACTCGCTCGAGTCGTTCATCGAGGGCCTGGGCTTCACGTGCGAACTGCATGACACACGGACGGGCCTGGTGCTCGACGTCATCGTCACGCACGTGTGAGGTGCGGGCTCAGGTGCCCTTGGGCGTGGGGATGTCGCGCAGGTGCGTCGCCTCGGCGAACGAGAACATCGACGCATTGCCGTCGGGGAACCAGGCCAGGGTCGAGATCGACGTAGGCATCAGCTCCATGCGGTACAGGCTCTGCAAGGGAGCGCCGACCGCGATGCTGGCGAGCACCTTGATCGGCGTGACATGCGAGACGACGAGCACGCGCTCGCCCGGATAGGCCGTCACCACTCGTGAGCGCGCACGCTCGACCCGGTCACGGCACTGCTCGAAGGACTCCCCTCCAGGCGGAGCGACTGAGGTCGAGGCCAGCCACTCCTCGAGTTCGACGGGCCAGCGCTCCTTGACCTCGGCGAACGTGTAGCCGTCCCATTCGCCGAAGGCGCACTCGGCAAAGCCCTCCTCGATCTCGACCGTCATGCCCAGCCGCCCTGCGACGAAGGCGGCGGTCTGCCGGGTGCGCAGCAGCGGCGAGGCGATGATCCGGTCGATCGCATCGCGCTGCGCGATCTCGCCGGCCAGTGCCTGCGCCTGCTGGATGCCCAGCGGTGCCAGCGGTGCGTCATATCCGCCGAGGCCGCTGAAGCGCTTCTCCAGGCTGTACTCCGTTGCGCCATGGCGTGCGAGAACGGTCGTGGTCGGCGCACCGACCTCGGCCCAGCCGATCATCACATTGCGCGGTGCGCGAGCAGCGGTCTCCTCGACGACGGCCCGATTGCGCTCGACCTGGATGCTGCCGACGACATCCTCGGCGAGCGTGTCATCGGTGAGGTGGCCGTCGACCCGGCGGATCACCTGCTCGCCCGAGGACTTCTGCAGGTCCAGCATTTCGTTGACGAGCGCGTCGGCGAGGCGGTTCTGCGCGCGCGGGACCCAGACATAGCTCACCTGGCCCGGCGCGAAGATCGAGCGCGCTTCCATGGCCAGCTCGCGCATGGCCGGATGCTTGACCTGCCACCTGCCGCTCATCTGCTCGACCACGAGCTTGGAGTCCAGGCGCACCTCGACCTTGGCCTGCGCATCGATCTCGTGCGCATGCCGGAGACCGGCGATGGCGCCGCGGTATTCGGCCACGTTGTTGGTGGTGTCGCCGATGTACTCGGCGAGCTCGGCCAGCACGGTTCCGGACGGCGCGTCCCGCACGACGGCGCCGTATGCAGCGGGCCCTGGATTGCCCCGAGAGCCGCCATCGGCCTCGACGATGAGAGTGCGCACGGCTACAGACCGGACTCCGGCGTGCGCACCAGGATGCGGCGGCACTCATCGCACCGCAGGACCTCGTCAGCCGGTGCCTCGCGAATGGCGTTGATCTCCGTGGGCGGCAGTTCGAGACGGCACCCTTCGCACCTGCCGCGATACAGCGGAGCGGCACCCAGGCCGCCGTGGTCGGCGCGGATCTTGTCGTAGAGTGCGAGCAGGTCGGCACTGACCCCGGCGGCGGCCTCTGCCCGTTCGGCCTCGACCGCTGCCCGCTCGGACTCGATCACGTCGAGCTGCTGCTGCACGGCCGCCGTGACCTCGGCGACCTCTGCCTGCACTGCGTCACGATCGGACGTCAGGACCTCGACGGCCTTGCGCGCGCCCTCGACGCGCTCCATGACCTCCAGCTCGATGTCCTCGAGTGCGCCCTGGCGTCGCACGAGGGACTCCAGCTCGGCCTGGATGGACTGCAACTGCTTGGGATCGCCGATCGTGCCCGAGTCGAGCAGCTGCTGATCGCGGCGCTCGCGCTCGCGAACCTGCTCGACGTCCTGCTCCGCCTTGCCGAGCTCGACCTGAAGGTCGCTCGCGATGGTCTCCGCGGCGATGACCTCGTCGCGCAGCCGAACGGCGCGCGCCTTGGCAGCCTCGAGGGCCTGGAGCTCTGGCAGATGGGCCGCCTTGTGGGCCAGCTGGGTCAGGCGCGTGTCGAGCGCCTGCACGTCGAGCAACCGGATCTGCACATGCGGTTCGGCGTTCAGCGCTGGCTCCCTACGTGAGCTGTCCATGGGTCGGTCACGATCGTGGAAACGATCGATTCCACCGTACCGCCGAGGTCTGCCGCCAGTGCAGCCGCCGCTTCGACCAGCCAGGGCCACTCGCTGGCCCAGTGGGCCACGTCGACGAGCGCGCAGCCGCCGGCGGCTAGATGGTCCTGCGCACGGTGATGGCGAAGGTCAGCCGTCAC
>CAYFLP010000207.1:0-4119 GCA_964344045.1 uncultured Bifidobacteriaceae bacterium | reverse complement strand
ACGAGCCCTGGCTGGGTGACGGTAGCCACGGGCCGCCTGAGCTGCCAGGTGGAGTCCGGTGATCCGTTCCTCGCCGTATGGCACACGCTGTCGACGCACAACCCCTACGTCTACGGTCGCGACGGCCAGCCGATCGTGCTCGAGCCGCAGCGCACGCTGGCCGTCATCGATCCCGGCATGAACATCAAGGGCGAGGTCACCACGCCCGAGCTCTACGAGTTCCAGCGCAGGCTCTATGCGAACTCCGTGCGCAATGCCGATCGGCGCATCGGCCAGGTGCTCGGCCTGCTCAAGGCTTCCGGGCGCTACGACGACACCATGGTCATCATCACTGCCGACCACGGAGTGGCGATCACCGAGGCCCGGCGCGATGGCAGCGGCGGCGAGGACGAACGCCGGGTCGGGGCCGACACCGAGCAGATGTGGGGCGAGATCGCGCAGGTGCCGCTCCTGGTGAAGTACCCGGGGCAGAGCGAGCCGACGGTGGTCGACGCCCCGCGCACCTCGTCCCAGATCATGCCGACGATCCTGCAGGAGATGGGCGCCACGGCGAAGCTGCCCTGGCCGATGCAGCCGCCCCTCGACCAGGACCCCTCTGCCATCACCTTCACCCTCAAGCACCTGGGTGCCTGGACCCCGTTCGACTACCCGGGCCCCGGACGCTGGGACGAGTGGAGCCCGACGCAGACCGAGCCAGACCTCTCCTACCAATTCGCGATCGGCATCGATCCAGCGCTGCTGGGCAAGCCCGTCCCGGCCGGCCTGACGCAGGTGCCCGTGCGCACCACTATCCCGCCGACGATGTCGAGCCAGACGATCATCCAGTTCCACACGGCCCAGCGGTGCCCGGCCGATGCCAGCCTGCTCACCGTCCAGCAGGGAGGCCACGATGTCGTCGTCGGCTCGGTGCTGTGGGAGGCCTCATCCGGCTCGTCGACCCGAGGCTGGGCGATCATCCCGACCCGGCTCGACACCGATGTGAAGGTGTGGTGCGCCCCCTGAGGGCAGTGGCACTAGCCTGAGGGCCTCGCACGGCTCAGGAAGGGTGATAGTGGTGGACGGCCCCGGCCCGCAGGCCGACAGCCTGCTTGCCTTCATGAGCATCCTGGGACAGCAGCCCGATCCCGCTCAGGTCGCCCAATCACTCGTCACCGGACCCCTGTCCGCATACGGAGCCCAGGCCGCCATGGTTGCCGAGGTCAGCAACGGCCGCCTGGAGGCCATCGGGCACTGGGGCTACCCGGAAGGCGCCGTCGAACCGTGGTCCTCGCTGCCGCTCGACATCGGCCTGCCCATCACCCGATCCGTCCGCGAGAACGAAGTCATCATCGACATCACCAGCGAGATGTCGGCCGAGTACCCCGGACTGCGCGCCCAGGCCGCGGCCTGGGAGTCACTGCAGCAGTCGGTGACGTTCGGGACCGTCGTCACCGCGCCGATCGTCCTGCGCGGCCTGGCGATCGGCGCCATCGGCTTCAATTGCGTGGAGAGCAGGGCCTGGAACACGCTGGAGATCGCATCCCTCGATGCACTGTCGGCTGCGCTGGGCCTGTGGCTGAGCCATCCCGACACCCCCGGCACCCTGGGGAGCACGCATCCGGCAGTCACGTCGCGGGTGAGCCTGACCGCACGCCAGCGCGCGATCTTGGCACGGGTCGGCGAGGGTCGTTCGACAGCTGCCATCGCCCGCGACCTCGCCGTCTCGGAATCGACCGTCAAGCAGGACCTCGCCCGGGCCGTGCGCGCCCTCGGCGCATCGTCGCGCACCGAGGCAGCGCGCATCGCCGAGGAGTACGGGGTCCTGCGATGAGCCTGCAGCCCACCGTGTCGTCACTGCCGCAGTTCCTGCGCTTCCTGTCGGGCCTACCAGATGCCGACGGCATGATCCATGCGCTCGTCCGGGGACCGATGCTGACCTGGGGATCCACGCGCGGGACCTTCCTGTCGGCCGCATCCACCGAGCTCGTCTCGCAGGCCGCGTACGGCTATCCGGCAGAGCAGGTCAGGCGCTATGCGCGGTTCCCGCTGTCGATCGACCTGCCTGCCGCCCGGGCGATGCGGGGACCGAGCATCACGCGGGTCGAGAGCCTCCTCGACGACTTCATGGTCCTGCGCCTCGACGAGTCGGCCTGGCTCGAGACGATCCGGGCGAACGGCCCCGGCAACCTGATCGCCTTCCCGGTCGGAGGCACCCGCAGGCCACTGGGAGTCGTGTCGGTGATGACCTCCGATGCCCAGGGTGCGAGCGTTCCCTCGGCACAGGCGCTGGAGGCACTCGGCGCCGTCCTCGGGCTGTGGTGGAGCCATCCGCTCACTCCGCGCGAGCGCGCCACGATCTCCGTGCCCGAGACGGCATTGCGGCTCACCGACCGCCAGCAGGAGATCCTGCGACTGGTCGACACAGGAGCCACGAACAGCGCCATAGCCAGCCGGCTCGGCTACTCGGAGTCCACCGTGAAGCAGGAGGTCACGCGGGCGATCCACGCGCTGCGCGCCCATGACCGCCGTGACGCGGTACTGCGCGCCAGGGATCTGGGCCTGCTGTAGGCCTCAGTCCTCGGCTTCGCGGCCGTGCTCGTCCTCGTCCTCGCGGTGCACGAGGTCGCCGTGGAAGGCAGGCAGGCACACGGCGATGTAGCGGGCGCCCTCGCTCGTCGTGTAGCGAATGCGCTCGCCGGCGCGCGTGATGATCGCCTGGCCGGCGCGCACATGCGTGGTGCCGTCATCGTGCTCGACATCGATCGAGCCGTCGAGCACCACCGTGTACTCGTCGAATTCCGGCTCCTGTGCGGGCTCCTCCCAGCCGGCGGGAGCAATCATGTGCGCGATCGAGACAACGTCATCGCCGCTGGACGCATGCCCCGCGTACTCCTCGATGACCTTGCCGCCCGGCACGGGAACGATGGCGGGGGCGGGAATGAGCTCGGGCATCAGGACTCCAGGGCGAACGTCGGGCGAAGGGGCATCTGGGCAGCGAGGTACACGTCGTCGATGAGCTGCATGGTGGCGACAGCATCGTCCGCGTCGGTGAGGAATGGCTCGCCGCCGTCGATCGCACGAGCCAGGGCCTCGAGCTGGAAGGTGTAGCTCGAGCGCCTGCCGAGCTCCTCGGTGCGCTGCTCGGTGCCGACGGTCACGATGACCCGGTCGTCGACGTGCGGCAGCACGTAGCTGGGCGCGTACACCTCGCCCAGCGTCCCGACGACACGCAGCGAGAAATCCCACGCGCCGTGCGTCATCGCCGAGTGCACCATGGCCGGCGTGCCATCGGCATAGGCGAGCTCTGCCTCGATCCAGGCATCGATGCCCGGATGCGCCGGGATCTGGCCCCCGCGCGCCGACACGACATGCGGCTCGCCGCCGAGCAACGTGCTCAGGTCGCGGATGGCGTGGATCGCATAGCAGCCCACGTCCATCAGGCTGCCACCCGCCAGCCCCCAGACCCACCGAGGGTCTGCAGCCGGTGGTGGCGGCATCAGCATCCGGGCGTCGACAAGGCTGACGCGACCGATCTCGCCGGATGCCGCGATCTCCAGCACGCGGTTCATGACCGGGTGGAAGCGATAGTGGAAGGCCTCGACGCACAGCACGCCCCGGGCAGCGGCGGCATCGCGCACCTGGCGGGCCTCGACGGCGTTGCTGGCATAGGGCTTCTCGCTGAGCACATGCTTGCCCGCGGCGATCGCGCGCAGGTTCCACGGCCCATGCAGGCCATTGGGGAGGCCGTTGTAGACGACGTCGACCTCGGGGTCGTCGATGAGTTCCTGATAGGTGCCGACGACCCTCTCGATGCCAAAGCCGTCGGCGAACTCGCGTGCGCGGCGCGGATCGCGTGCGGCGACCGCGACCAGCCGGTCACCGGTATTGCGCGCCGCCTGGATCAACGCGAGGTCGGCGATGCGCGAGGCCCCGAGCAGCCCCAGCCGAAGTGGCTCGCGAGCGCTCACGCCCGCAGCGCTCAGTGCTCGTCCGAGCGGTCGCGGCCCAGGCCGAACACTGCGTACAGGCCGATGCCGAGCGTGAACGGGACGGTCAGCAGCGATGAAGCGATCGAGTCTGCGAAGCCCAGGAAGTACACCATGAGGCCCACGATGATGAGCACCATGATGACGGCACCGA
>CAYFLP010000206.1:0-4135 GCA_964344045.1 uncultured Bifidobacteriaceae bacterium | reverse complement strand
CCTTCAAGTGCACCTTCTGCGGCTTCTCCAAGGGCCCGATGTCGCTGAACCTGCGCGGCAAGCCCTACCTGCTCACCCTGGACGACATCGCCGAGCGCTCGCGTGAGGCGTGGGACATGGGTGCTACCGAGGTGTGCCTGCAAGGGGGCATCCATCCGCAGTTCGACGGCAACTTCTACGTCGATGTCACGCAGGCGGTGCACGACGCGGTGCCCGGCATGCACATCCACGGGTTCACCGCGCTGGAGGTACTGGAGGGGGCCCGTCGGCTGGGCGAATCCCTCGAGTCGTACCTGCTGCGGCTGAAGGAGGCTGGCCTGAAGTCGCTTCCGGGCACTGCGGCGGAGATCCTCGATGACGAGATCCGTGCGATCTTGTGCCCTGACAAGGTGACGACCGACGAATGGCTGGCCGTGCACCGTGCAGCGCACAGCGTGGGCCTGCGCTCGAACGTCACCATGATGTTCGGCTCCGTGGAAGAGCCGCGCCACTGGGCACGTCACATCCTGCGCACCCGGGAGCTCCAGCGGGAGACGGGCGGCTTCACCGAATTCGTCGGCCTCCCCTTCGTGCACATGGCAGCACCGGTGTACCTCAAGCGGGCCGCTCGACGGGGGCCGACCTGGCGGGAAGTCCTCCTCACGCATGCCGTGGCGCGCATCGCGTATCACGGCGACATCGAGAACATCCAGGCCTCGTGGGTCAAGCTCGGCATCGAAGGTGCCAAGCAGCTCCTGCAGGCGGGTGTCAACGACGTGGGCGGCACCTTGATGGAGGAGAACATCAGCCGGGCTGCCGGCGCGTCGCATGGCCAGGGAATGGACACCGCGGGCTTCCAGGCACTTGCCGATGCGGTGGGCCGGCCGATCCGGCAGCGCACGACGCTCTATGGCGCGGCACCTGTTCGGCCAGATCTCGGCGGGCCAGATCTCGGCGGGTCAGAGCTCGGCGGACCGGCACTCGTGGCAGGACTGCGATGACGCCGGACCTGATCGAGGCGTGGCTCTTGGCGCTCAAGGTGCGGATCGGCGTCGACGACCCCGAGGCCGAGCAGCTCGTTGCCGCGCTGCGTGAGTTCTGCGAGCGCAACGACGTGACGCCGGAGGAGCTGCTCGTGCGATGGGAGGAGTTCGCGGAGCTGATGGTCCGCAAGAACCCCTCCAACGGGGCCGTGCCGAACCGTGCAGTCGAGAGCTTCCTCATCCACAGCGGCGTCAATGTCTTCGGCGAGATCAAGTGCGTCTCGGGCAGTGCCGAGGACCTGATCGAGCAGGGCGAGCGCTTCGTTCCCAGGAAGGACGCCCTGTGAGCATTCTCGAGCTCGAGCGGCCCATGGGCGGCGCACCCGCCCGCCTCCTGGCTCAGGCCAGCGTCCCGACGCGCTACGGGCACTTCACCGCGATGGCGTTCAGCGCCGGCGACGACGGCGTCGAGCACCTGGCATTCGTGCACGGCACCCCGCGCGCCGAGGGCATGCTCGTGCGCCTGCACTCGGAGTGCATGACGGGCGACCTGGTGGGCTCGCTGAGGTGCGACTGCGGCGAGCAGCTCGACGCAGCCATGAAGGCCATCGTCTCCTCCGGGTGCGGCGCCCTGGTCTACCTGCGGGGCCATGAGGGCCGAGGCATAGGCATCGCCGCGAAGCTGCGTGCATACGCCCTGCAGGAGCAAGGCCTCGACACGATCCAGGCGAACGTCGCACTGGGACTGCCTGTCGATGCCCGCGACTTCGACCCGCCCGCGCAGTTCCTGTCGGCGATCGGCGTTCGCTCCGTGCGCCTCCTGACGAACAACCCGGAGAAGGCGCGTGCACTCCAGGCGGGAGGCGTGGGCGTCGAGGACATCGTGACGATGGCAGCCACGGTGACCCCGCACAACCGCCGGTACCTCGCTACCAAGGCCCACGCGATGGGGCACCTGGGACTGCTCGAGGGGGAGCAGCGGTGAAGGTCACCGGCATCGGCGGCGGTATCGGGGCCTCGCGCCTGTGGCGCGTGCTTGCACCCGTCGTCGACGACCTCACGCTCGTCGTCAACACGGGCGAGGATCTTTGGCACTACGGCCTGCGCGTGTGCCCGGACATCGATACGACCCTGTACGCGCTGTCCGACCGGCAGGATCTCGAGCGTGGCTGGGGGCTGCGCGGTGAGACCTTCCGTGTCATGGACGAGGTGCGCGGCCTGGGCGACCCGGTGTGGTTCAACCTCGGGGACCGCGACCTCGCCACGCACCTGCTGCGCACCGGGTGGCTTCGCGAGGGCGTCGGGCTAGCCGAGGCAACGGCCCGCCTCGCCGTGTCGATGGGAGTAGCCGCGCGGGTACTGCCCATGACCGAGCAGGAAGTCACCACGACGGTGGTCACCGAGGACAGGCGCCACCTGCACTACGAGGAGTTCCTCGTGCGAGAGGCGTGCGCCCCCCGCATAACCGAAGTCGCATACGCGGGGGCAGGGATCGCAACGCCCGCTCCCGGGGTCCTCTCTGCCATAGCTGATGCCGATGTCGTCGTAGTCGCGCCGAGCAACCCCGTGGCGAGCATCGACCCGATCCTCGCCATACCGGGGGTCCGCGAGGCCCTTGCTCGGCGCCGCGCGGATGTCATCGCGGTATCGCCCATCGTCGCGGGCGTGCCGATCACGAATGCTGGCGAGCAGCGGCGTGCCGACTCAAGGGCCGCGCTGCTTCGCCTGCAAGGAGATGAGCCGGTTCCGTCTGCGGTGGCTGCCCGCTACGCCGACATCTGCTCGCGCTTCGCCCTCGACCCGAGCGACGACATCCATCGCGCTGCCGTCGCTTCCGCCGGCATCGAGCCGATCGTGGCTCCACTGCTCTTCCACCTCGGCGCGTCGCCGACCGGGCTGGTCACGGCCCTGCTGCGCACCACCACTCCCGCATAAGACCGCCTCGAAGGAATGCCATGACCTTGCGCGACCAGTACGGAACAGATGTCCTGCTCACGGGATGGGCGCACAGCCAGTTCGGCAAGCTCGCCGACCGCGACCTGGAGTCGCTCATCGTCGAGGTGGCTGCGGGGGCCGTGCTGGATGCGGGCCTGGAGTTCCGCGACATCGATGCGATCTTCGTGGGCCAGTTCAACTCGGGAATGGTGCCGCTGGCCTTCGTGTCTTCGCTTGCCCTGCAGGCCACCGATGACTGGTTCGGGACGCCCGCCACGCACGTCGAGAACGCGTGCGCCTCCGGCTCGGCAGCCTTCCAGCAAGGCGTCACGTCACTGCTCGCGGGACGTGCGCGCAATGTGCTGGTGATCGGCGCCGAGAAGATGACCCATGCACCCGCGGCGGTCGTTGGCGCTGGCCTGTTGGGCGCCGACTACGAACTCGCCGGCCACGAGTCGACAACCGGCTTTGCCGGCCTCTTCGCGCACGTTGCCCAGGCCTACTCGGATGCCTACGGCGACTGCTCGGACACCTTGGCGCTGATCGCGGCCAAGAGCCACCGCAATGCGATGGACAACCCGTACGCGCACCTGCGCAAGGACCTCGGCTACGAGTTCTGCCGCGATGTGTCCGACAGGAATCCCCTGGTAGCGGCGCCCTTGCGCCGCACCGACTGCTCGCCGGTCTCGGACGGCGCGGCGGCCGTCGTGCTGTCGAGCTCGCCTTCGGCGAATGCCGCGCATGCTCCTGTGCGCCTGACCGGCATGGGGCACGCGAACGACTTCCTGCCGGCTGCCAAGCGCGACCCGCTCGCCTTCGCAGCGACGCGGGCGGCATGGGACCAGGCTCTTGGGATGGCGGGCATCAGCCTGGGCGACCTGGACCTGATCGAGCTGCACGACTGCTTCACCATCGCCGAGCTGAACCTGTACGAGGTGCTCGGGATCGCCGAGCGAGGCAAGGGCCGCCAGGCGATCGAGGAGGGCTGGGTGCTCGCTGACGGCAGGCTGCCCGTCAATCGCTCCGGTGGCCTGAAGTCGAAGGGGCATCCGGTCGGCGCAACGGGCGTGAGCCAGCACGTGATCGCTGCGCAGCAGCTCACCGGCAAGGCGGGTGCCATGCAGCTCGATGCGGTCGATGCGGTCGCAGTGCACAACATGGGCGGCCTCGCGGTCGCCAACTACGTGAGCGTCCTGCAGTCGATCTAGTTCTTCGCACCGGCACGTAGGCCGTGGCCT
>CAYFLP010000205.1:0-4136 GCA_964344045.1 uncultured Bifidobacteriaceae bacterium | reverse complement strand
GGACGACGAGACGATGCTCGTGCAGTCCGGCAAGCCCGTCGGCGTCTTCCGCACCCACGAGTGGGCGCCGCGCGTGCTGCTGGCCAACTCCAACCTCGTCGGCGACTGGGCCACGTGGCCCGAGTTCCGCAGGCTCGAGCACCTCGGCCTGACCATGTACGGCCAGATGACCGCGGGCTCGTGGATCTACATCGGCACCCAGGGCATCCTGCAGGGAACCTACGAGACCTTCGCGGCCGTCGCGGCCAAGCGCTTCGGAGGCACCCTGGCCGGCACCCTCACTGTCACGGGCGGCTGCGGAGGCATGGGCGGGGCGCAGCCGCTTGCCGTCACGATGAATGAGGGCACCTGCCTGATCATCGACATCGATGCCTCGCGCCTGCAGCGCCGGGTCGAGACCCGCTACCTCGACGAGATAGCGCACGACCTCGACGACGCCATCGAGCGGGTGGAGCGCTACAAGCGCGAGCGCAAGGCCATCTCGGTCGGCCTGGTGGGCAACGCTGCGACCGTCCTGCCCGAGTTGCTTCGACGTTCCGTCGACGTCGACATCGTCACCGACCAGACTTCGGCGCACGATCCGCTCTACTACATCCCCGAGGGAATCGACCTAGCCGACGCACGCGAGTACGCCGACAAGAAGCCGGACGAGTTCACCGAGCGCGCACAGGCGTCGATGGCCAAGCACGTCGAGGCCATGGTCGGCTTCATGGACGCCGGTGCCGAGGTCTTCGACTATGGCAACTCGATCCGCGACGAGGCCCGCAAGGGCGGCTACGAGCGCGCCTTCGCGTTTCCCGGATTCATCCCCGCGTACATCCGCCCCCTGTTCTGCGAAGGCAAGGGCCCATTCCGCTGGGCCGCGCTGAGCGGCGATCCGAAGGACATCGCACGTACCGACCGTGCCGTCCTCGAGCTCTTCCCCGACAACGATCACCTGCGCAGGTGGATCACCATGGCCCAGGAGCGGGTGGCCTTCCAGGGTCTTCCCGCACGCATCTGCTGGCTCGGCTACGGCGAGCGCGACAAGGCCGGGCTCGCCTTCAACCACCTCGTCGCCAGCGGCGAGGTCAGTGCACCGATCGTCATCGGCCGGGACCACCTCGACTGCGGGTCGGTGGCCTCGCCCTACCGCGAGAGCGAGGGAATGATCGACGGCTCCGACGCGATCGCCGACTGGCCGCTGCTCAACGCCATGCTGAACATCTCGTCCGGAGCGTCCTGGGTCTCGATCCACCATGGCGGCGGCGTCGGCATCGGCCGCTCGATCCACGCCGGCCAGGTATCCGTCGCCGACGGCACGCCGCTCGCCGCGCAGAAGCTCGAGCGGGTGCTCACGAACGACCCGGGCATGGGCGTGATCCGACATGTCGACGCCGGCTACGACCGCGCCTGCGAAGTTGCCGACGAACGCGGCGTTCGCATCCCGATGCTCGAGTCCTGACGGCAGACTCGCCCCATGGCCTCGACCCTCATCACGGGCATCGGCCTGCTCGCCACGCAGGGCGATGCCGGCGAGATCAGCGATGCAGCAGTCGCGTTCGACGGCGACGCGATCGCCTGGGTCGGCCCGGCACACCAAGCACCTGCGTGCGACACGTCCGTCGATGTCGGCGGTCGCGCCGTGATTCCCGGATTCGTCGACAGCCACGCCCATCTGGTGTTCGCCGGCGACAGGTCAGCCGAGTTCGCCGCACGCATGACGGGGCAGCCCTACTCAGCCGGCGGCATCCGCAGCACCGTCGCAGCGACGAGGGCGGCGTCCGACGACGAGCTGCGCGCCAACCTGCGACGTCTCACCGGCGAGCTGATCCGGTCGGGCAGCACCACCTTCGAGATCAAGTCGGGCTATGGGCTCACCGTGGCGGACGAGGAGCGCTCACTTCGCCTGGCCCGCGAGTTCGCCGACGACACCACCTACCTGGGCGCGCACGTGATCGCGCCCGAGTATGCGGACGATCCGGCGGCCTACGTCGAGCTGGTCACGGGCGACATGCTCGCTGCCTGCGCACCGCACGCGAAGTGGGTCGACGTGTTCTGCGATCGCGGAGCCTTCGACGCCGACCAGGCCCGCGCGGTGCTGGGATCCGGCATGGCTGCAGGACTGCAGCCGCGCATCCACGCCAACCAGTTGCAGCACGGGCCCGGAGTGCAGGTCGCGGTCGAGGCCGGAGCAGCATCGGCCGACCATTGCACGCACCTCGATGCGGCCGACATCGCTGCCCTCGCCGACTCGGGCACTGTCGCAACCTTGCTGCCCGGCGCCGAGTTCTCGACACGCTCTCCCTACCCGGACGCCCGCCGCCTCCTCGACGCCGGCGTGAGCGTCGCGCTGGCGACCGACTGCAATCCCGGCTCGAGCTTCACCACGAGCATGCCGTTCTGCATCGCGGTAGCAGTGCGCGAGATGGGGATGTCGCCGGAGGAGGCCGTGCGCGCTGCCACGCGCGGCGGTGCGGCAGCCCTGCGGCGAGATGACGTGGGCGTCATCCGTGTCGGTGCGCGCGCCGACCTCGTCGTGCTCGACGCACCCGATCCCATCCACCTGGCCTACCGTCCGGGAGTCGACATCGTCCATCAGGTCTGGCGCAGCGGCGCACTCGCACGGAAGGCTGGGTCCCATGTCTGATTCGCGAACGGTCGAGGTCTCGACCTCCGGCATGTCCTTCGACGATGTCATCGCGGTCGCACGACACTGGGCACCCATCACTATTTCCGACAGCGCCCTCGAGGCCATGGCGCGCTCTCGCGCGCAGGTCGAGGCGCTCGCCGCGTCAGCCACCCCGGCTTACGGAGTCAGCACCGGCTTCGGGGCCCTTGCCACTCGCCACATTCCGGTCGAGCAGCGCGTCCAGCTGCAACGCAGCCTCGTGCGCTCGCATGCCGCGGGCATGGGGCCGGCAGTGGAGCCCGAAGTCGTGCGCGCATTGATGCTTCTTCGCCTGAAGACGCTGTGCAGCGGCCGGACCGGCATCCGCCCTGTCGTGGCCCAGGCGATGGCCGCACTGCTCAATGCGGGCATCACCCCGATCGTCCATGAGTACGGCTCGCTCGGCTGCAGCGGCGACCTCGCACCCTTGTCGCACTGCGCACTCGTGCTCATGGGCGAGGGGCGCGCGACGGACCGAGGCGGGGACGAGCGGCCCGTCGCCGACCTGCTCTCCGAGGCAGGCATCGAGCCCGTCGAGCTGCATGAGAAGGAGGGCCTGGCCCTCATCAACGGCACGGACGGCATGCTCGGGATGCTGATCCTCGCGATCGCCGACCTCGAGCACCTCTCCGATATCGCTGACCTCACGGCCGCCATGAGCGTCGAGGGGCTGCTGGGCACCGACGCCGTCTTCCAGCCCCACCTGCACGCGCCACTGCGCCCGCACCCTGGCCAGGCGACCAGCGCAGCGAACATGCTCAGGGCGCTGGCGGGATCGGGCATCGTGGAATCGCACAAGGTCGACGACACGCGCGTGCAGGATGCCTACTCACTGCGCTGCGCGCCGCAGGTCACCGGTGGGCTGCGCGACACCATCGCCCACGCGCGCCTGGTCGCCGGGCGCGAGCTCGCGGCCGCCATCGACAACCCCGTCGTGCTCGACGACGGCACGATCTCGAGCAACGGCAACTTCCACGGCGCCCCCGTCGCCTACGTGCTCGACTTCCTGGCGATCCCGGCAGCCGACGTCGGATCGATGTCCGAGCGCCGCACGGATCGCCTCCTCGACAAGAACCGCAACCACGGGCTGCCCCCCTTCCTGGCCGACGACCCCGGAGTCGACTCCGGCCTGATGATCGCCCAGTACACGCAGGCGGGCCTGGTGTCGGAGAGCAAGCGGCTGGCTGCCCCGGCGAGCGTCGACTCGATTCCGAGCTCGGCCATGCAGGAGGACCACGTGTCGATGGGGTGGCATGCGGCGCGCAAGCTTCGCCAGGTCGTCGCGAACCTGGGCAGGATCCTCGCCATAGAGATGGTGGCGGCGGCACGGGCCATCGAACTGCGCGCCCCCCTCGAGCCCGCGCCCACGACCGCAGCGGTGATCGCCCGGCTGCGGGCGACCGTGCCCGGCGCCGGACCCGACCGCTTCCTCGCCCCCGAGCTCGAGGCCGCCGAGCAGTTCGTCTGGTCCCAGACCCGCTAGCCC
>CAYFLP010000204.1:3980-4143 GCA_964344045.1 uncultured Bifidobacteriaceae bacterium | reverse complement strand
GTCGTCAATTTCTCTCCCGTGCCACGCGAGCACTACCGCATCGGCCTGCCCTTCGTCGGCCGCTGGACCGAGGTCCTCAACACCGACGCGCTCGAGTACGGCGGCTCGGGTATGGGCAACCTCGGCGGCCTCGATGCCACGGACGAACCCTGGCACGGCCGGC
>CAYFLP010000204.1:0-3970 GCA_964344045.1 uncultured Bifidobacteriaceae bacterium | reverse complement strand
GGCTTCG
Source organism: uncultured Bifidobacteriaceae bacterium (assembly GCA_964344045.1). Classification (GTDB taxonomy): domain Bacteria; phylum Actinomycetota; class Actinomycetes; order S36-B12; family S36-B12; genus UBA10649. Next base: position 3,963 of record CAYFLP010000204.1, on the reverse strand, counting down.
GCTTCAAGTGGAACATGGGCTGGATGCACGACACGCTCGACTACGTCGAGCACGAGCCGATCCACCGCCAGTACCACCACAACGAGATGACGTTCTCGATGGTCTACGCCTACAGCGAGCACTACATCCTGCCGATCTCCCATGACGAGGTCGTGCATGGCAAGGGCTCCCTGGTCGGCAAGATGCCCGGCGACCGCTGGCAGCAACTGGCCAACCTGCGCGCCTACCTGGGCTTCATGTGGGCGCACCCGGGCAAGAAGCTGCTCTTCATGGGCTCGGAGTTCGCCCAGTCCGGCGAGTGGTCCGACGACCGCAGCCTGGACTGGTGGCTCCTGCAGTTCGGCGAGCACTCCGGCGTCCGCCGCACCGTCAGCGACCTCAATCGCGTCTACCGCGACACTCCCGCACTGTGGCAGCGCGACAGCGATCCCGGCGGCTTCGAGTGGATCGATGCGAACGATGCCAGCGCGAACTGCCTGAGCATGCTGCGATGGGACGACGAGGGCCATCCGGTCGCAGCCGTCGTCAATTTCTCTCCCGTGCCACGCGAGCACTACCGCATCGGCCTGCCCTTCGCCGGCCGCTGGACCGAGGTCCTCAACACCGACGCGCTCGAGTACGGCGGCTCAGGGATGGGCAACCTCGGCGGCCTCGATGCCACGGACGAACCCTGGCACGGCCGGCCGGCGTCCGCGTCGATGATCCTGCCGCCGCTGTCAGCGTCGTACTTCCGGTTCGACGGCTAGGACGGGCCCGCGCCGCGTGCGCTAGAAGAGGGCGCTCGCCAGTGCGCTGCGCGCCTTGACGACCGCAGGGTCGTCTCCGGCAACGGCAAAGTACTCGAGCACCCGCTGGCGGGCCTGCTCGCGCTCATCGCCCGCCACAGCGCGGACACGAGCGATCGCCAGGTCGAAGGCCGTCGGCCAGTCGCCCGCGAGGGCGGCATCATCGGCGGCCCGGAGCGGATCGTCATCGCCGGCAGCCTCCGCACGTGCGTACAGGCCCACGAGCGCAAGGCCGGCAATCGCGTCGGCGTCGGCCGGCTGCTGCGCCAGCACGGTCTCGTATGCCGCGCGGGCCGCCGACCAGTCGCCGGCTTCGATCGCGGCGTAGGCCGCCTCGAAGCGGGGATCGACAGGCGGCTGCGCGTCCTCGACGGCTTCAGCCGTGCCATCGGCCGGCATGCCGCCCACGGTCCCGGACACCCCCTGCTCGGCGGCCACGCGCAGGAGCTCGGTGATGATCTCGCGGATCTGGGCCTCGGGATAGGCGCCCTGGAAGAGCGGAATCGGCTGGCCCTTGACCACCGCGAACACGGAGGGAATCGACTGCACCTGGAAGGCAGCGGCAATCTGCTGTTCAGCGTCCACGTCGACCTTCGCGAGGACCCACGAGCCGCCACCCTCTGCGGCCAGGCGCTCGAGGATCGGCGACAGCTGCTTGCAGGGGCCGCACCAGGTCGCCCACAGGTCGAGGACGACAGGGACGCTCATCGACTGGTCGATGACGTCGGCCTGGAAGGACTCCGCAGTCACGTCGACGATGACCCCTGCTGGCGCGTTGGCCAGGGCTGCCGCCGACTTCTGCTCGTTCTGCCGCTGGGTGGCCAGCGCGCCAAGGTCAACAGCGCCGCGTGCGCTCAGTTTCGCCATGGGGCCATTCTCCCCCATGGGGTAGGTCGTGCCCTCCCCGTGGGTGGCAGCCGACGGTTGGCGGCGGGTCCGCCGCCGGCCAGGGCCCCGTACCCGGCAGAATGCCGACGTGCACGTATCCGCGAAGGCCGACTACGGCATGCGAGCGCTCCTCGTCCTTGCCGAGGCCTATCGCGAGGATCCCAAGAGACTGGTCAAGGGCGATGCCATCGCCGCCGACCAGGAGATTCCCGTGAAGTTCCTCGAAGGCATCCTGCGGCAACTGCGGCAGGCAGGGATAGTGGCCAGCCAGCGCGGGGCCGTCGGCGGCTACCGCCTCGATCGCGAGCCTTCGTCCGTGTCGATTGCGGACGTCGTACGCGCCCTGGACGGTCCGTTGGCAGCAGTACGCGGCCAACGTCCGGAGGACCTTGCCTACACGGGAACCGCCGAGCACTTGCGCGAGGTCTGGATCGCCGTGCGGGCAGCCATGCGCCATGTGCTCGAGGACGTCAGCCTCGACGATGTCGCTGCCGGGCGCATGCCCTCCGACGTGATGGCCCTCCTCGCCGACCCCGGGGCCTGGAAGCGCCGCTAGCCACGCTCCCTGCACATCCACCTGCGGCAACACCCACACCCGCGAATACCCCACACCTGCGATGGGTGGCGTCGTGTGGCTGTTTTTGGGCGCGAAAACAGCCACACGACGCCACCCATCGGGACGGGAGTGCGCCCATCGGAAGAGAAGCGGGCGGGGACGCTTCCCGCTAGGAACCGAGCAGGGACTCCGCCACGGAATAGGCGTCGGTCTCCCCACGTGCGATGCGATCCGCGGCAGCATCGAGCGAGCCGTCCCTCGACCACCTCTCGCGCAGTCGCGCTACCAGGATCGCCTCGACCTCGTCACGAGCCCTGCGCACCCGGCGCGCCTGGAGCTCGCCTGACTGCTCGAGCCAGCTCCGGTGCTCGGCAATGGCAGTGACGACGTCATCCACGCCCTCGCCCTTCGCGGCCACTGTCTTGAGCACCGGCGGCTTCCACGCCCCCTCGGGGTGATCCCCCAGCGTGACCATGGTGCGAAGCTCGCGTGCAGTGACGTCCGCGCCGTCGCGATCGGCCTTGTTGACCACCAGGATGTCGCCGATCTCGAGGATTCCTGCCTTCGCTGCCTGGATGCCATCGCCCATGCCGGGCGCCAGCAGTACCAACGTCGTGTCCGCGGCACCGGCCACCTCGACCTCGGACTGGCCGACCCCGACGGTCTCGATGATGATGACGTCGAAGCCCACGCCTTCCAGCACGCGCAGGGCCTGCGTGGTCGTGGCCGACAATCCGCCGAGGTGACCACGCGAGGCCATCGACCGGATGTACACCCCTGGATCGGTCGCGTGATCTTGCATGCGGATCCGGTCGCCCAGCAGGGCCCCGCCCGAGAAGGGGGACGAGGGGTCGACCGCGATGACCCCGACCCGCTTGCCTCGCTGCCGGTAGGCGCTGATGAGGGCGGACGTCGACGTCGACTTGCCCACTCCCGGCGAGCCCGTCACCCCGATCACGAGGGCCGTCGAGGCCTGGCCGAGCGCCGCCATCAATGCCGGGACCTGCTCCGAGCCGTCCTCGACCAGCGAGATCAGCCGGGCGATGTCGCGGACGTTGCCTGCGCGCGCGCCGCGCAGCAGGGCGTCAAGATCGCGCTTCACCAACGGCTCCTCGATGTGTCTACTGTCACCTCGGCGAAGCGCCTCGACTGGAGCGACGCCCATGGCAGTGATGCCACCATAGCGACATGGCCAACGCGCAGACCTTCCTCACCCGCATCGATCACGTCGGCATCGCGGTCCCCGACCTCGATGCGGCCATCGACTTCTACGGCAAGGCTTTCGGCCTGAAGGTCGTGCACGAAGAGGTCAACCAGGAGCAGGGGGTCCGCGAGGCCATGCTCGCCGTGGGCGACTCCGGCTCGTACATCCAACTCCTCGCCCCGCTATCGCCTGAGTCCACCATCGCGAAATTCCTCGACAAGTCCGGCCCTGGCATCCAGCAGGTCGCCTACGGCGTAGATGACGTCGAGGCGGCGGCCGATGCCCTACGCGCTGCTGGGGTCCGCGTTCTGTACCCCGCTGCCAAGCGCGGTACCGCCGGGTCGAAGGTGAACTTCTGCCACCCCAAGGACTGCGGCGGCGTGCTGATCGAACTCGTCCAGGCAGGCGACGAGCAGCACCACTGACTGGCCTGACACCGTTGCCATCGCCCTCCCGGCTATGGCAACGATCACGACTGACACCGTTGCCATCGCCCTCCCGGCTATGGCAACGATCACATCTGACCGCTT
>CAYFLP010000203.1:0-4208 GCA_964344045.1 uncultured Bifidobacteriaceae bacterium | reverse complement strand
GAGGATCCGCGATCGCGATCGTGCGTCAGCTCATTGATGCACAGCAGCACGAAGCGTCCGTCCGGCCACACCTGCACCCGCGAGATCGACGCATAGCCAGGGTTGAAGAAGAACTTGCGGGGGCTGTCGAGGACAGCGCCGAGGAAGGAGTTGGACGCTCCCCCATGACTTGCCGCGACGACCTTGCGGCCCTGATGGGCCAGTCCGATGCGACGCATGGTCGCAAGCATCGTCTCGCGCAGTTCGACATCGTTGTGGGGAGGCATGAAGCCTTCCTCGAACCGGCCCTCCAGGAACGCCTTGGTGCGAGAGTCGTCGACCATGCCCTCGGTGCCGGTGTAGGCCTTGGCACCCGACACCCACTCACGTAGGCCTTCGTCAACCGTGATGGTCAGGCCGCGATCCTGAGCCAATGGCTCGACAGTCTGGATCGCGCGCTTGAGGTGGCTGGAGTAGATCGCGTCGATGTCCTCGGTTGCCAGGTGCGCGACGAGGCTGTGCGCCTGCGCCAGCCCCGGTTCACCGAGACCTGGGTCCATGGTGCCGTCGGGCTGAGGTACCGAATGCCGCACGAGCAGGATCTCGCACGGCACCGCCACGCCGAGTTCTTCAGCGGTTGCCATCGTGACTGCCGCCGGTCAGACGGTCTGGCCAAATGCACCAAGGTCGTCAGCGGACGGGAACTGCATCGACAGCAACTCGTAGTACTCGAGCAGGCCGTGGTGGCCGAGCTCGCGTCCGATGCCCGAGGTCTTGAAGCCGCCGAAGGGGGCCTTGGCATTGAATCGTCCGCCATTGATGGCGACCTGGCCCGTGCGCAGCTGCGACGCGATGCGCACTGCCTCGGGGATGTCGGCCGCGAACACCGCTCCCGAGAGGCCGAACTCGCTGTCGTTGGCGAAGGCGATTCCCTGATCGATGCCGTCGTAGGCGACGATCGAGAGCACGGGGCCGAAGATCTCCTCCTGCACCACGCGAGCCGACGGGCTGAGGCGACTGAACACCGTGGGCTTGACGAAGTAGCCGCGGTCGAGGCCCTCGGGCGTGCCCGGGCCGCCGGCGATGAGCGTGCCCTCCTGCATGCCGAGATCGATGTACTCCTTGACGGTGCGGTACTGGCCGGACGAGGCCACCGGGCCGATGTCGGTCGAGGGATCCAGCGGGTTGCCGACCGTGAAGGCATTGACGAGTGCGGCGACTCGCTCCTCGACTTCGGCCAGGAGCGAGCTCGGGACGATCAGCCGCGTCGTGGCCGAGCACGTCTGGCCGTTGTTGACGAAGCAGCCCCGCACGGCAGCGCCGATGGCAGCGTCGAGGTCCGCACCCTCGGCGAGCAGGAAGGCAGACTTGCCACCCAACTCCAGGGCAACCTTCTTGATGGTGTCGGAAGCGGCCTTCGCCACCTGCTGGCCTGCACCGGTCGAGCCGGTAAGGCTGACCATGTCGACTTCCTTGTGCGAGGAGAGCAGATCGCCGACGAGTGCCCCGCGGCCGCTGACGAGGTTGAACGTGCCGGCAGGCAGGCCCATCTCATGGATCATGTCGGCCAGCACGAAGGTGGCAAGCGGGGCAACGCTGCTGGGCTTGACCACGACGGTGCAGCCGGCAGCGAGCGCGGGGCCCACCTTGGCGGCGAGCTGGTACAGCGGGTAGTTCCACGGCGTGATCGCACCGACGACGCCGGCAGGCACGCGGATGATCATCGAGTTGCCGATGCGCTCCTCCGCCGGCAGTTCGCGCGCGGCCTCGGCGATGGTCTCGAAGACACTGGCCGACAGGCCGACCTGCACGCGCACCGATGACGCGATCGGGGTGCCGACCTCCTTGGCCATGATCTCGGCGAGCTCGGCTTCGCGCTCGCGCAGGCCCTTGCCGAGCGCCTCGACGACATCTGCGCGCTGCGCGGCCGGGACCTGGCTCCACTCGTCGAAGGCGCCGCGAGCAGCGAGGATCGCGCGCTCGCCGTCGGATGCGTCGCCCGCGGGCACGGTGCCGATGATGTCGGTGGTCGCGGCCTCGTCGACCGAGATGACATCCGAGGTGGACGGGGCGACCCATTCGCCGCCGATGTAGAGCTCGCGCCGCTCGATCACGATTCCTCCAGGAGTAGGTGTTGCAGGGTCGAGATGGTCTCGTCGTCGATGTCGAGCTCGCGGACGAATCCGCGAAGCCCGCCATGCTTGGCGTCGACCTCGGCCAGGAACAGCTCCATCGCCGCGCGCGGTGCGCGCAGCAGCTCTTCCGGCTGATTCATCATGGGATGGTCTTCGAAGTTCTCGTGCGTGCGCAGGTAGTCGACCATCGCGACGACCTCGTCGCCGCTCAGCTCGAAGTCGCTGACGATGTCCGCTTCGCTCACGCCGAGCACCGACAAGAGCACGGCGGCGAGGACTCCCGTGCGATCCTTGCCGGCCATGCAGAAGAAGACCGCGGGGTAGGCGTCCGGGCGAGCCAACTCGTGCAGGATCTCGCGGAAGGACTGTCGCCCGAGGGCGAGCATGTCGTGGAAGACGGAGTTCAAGAACTCATGAGCCGGCCCCAGCTTGGCCTGCGGGTCCGATCGCCATTCGTCGGGCAGCAAGGGCGCATGCGTGTCGTTGGCGATGAACTCCGGCAGGGGGAAGGCGTTCCGCTCGCGGTCATAGCGAAGGTCGACCACGCACCGTGCGCCGAAGTCGTGCCAGGCCTGCTCGTCGTCGAGCCGGTGCAGGCTCGACGAGCGGAAGAGCATGCCCGTGCGCACCATGCGACCGTCATGCGCGGGATACCCGCCCAGGTCGCGAACGTTGTACAGGCCGCCCAACTCCACGCGTGTGCCGGGTGAAGTCACGGCATCCCCGGGTAGCCGGTGTAGGCATGGCCGAAGTCGGGCAGCTCGGCCACCCCTGCAGGGCGCTGGGGCCAGCGCTTGCGCTCGGCCTGGCCCAGGCCGCCGGCAACGACGTCGGCGATCGACGCGCCATACACCGACAGAACCGTGCGGCGGGCGAACCTCCAGCGTCCGTCCTCGCGCCGGTAGTCGTCGAGGTAGCGGATCGAGGTGGTGATGGTGTAGTCCTCGCGACCCAGCTCGGCATAGCCGATGACGACGCCGCGAGCGTGATCGTCGTCGTCGATCTCGATCGTGTGGCCATGCGGGTCATGCCAGGTCCACGTGAACGGTGCGTGCTTGACCTTGAAATTCTCGACGACCTCGGCGCGCCCCTGGGTCGTGCTGTGCGGGGAGCCGAAGATGCCATCGGTGGTGAAGAGCTGACCGAGCTCGTCCCAGCGGGCATCGTCGAGAAGAAGGGCGTACTGCACCGCCAGGTCGCTGATCGCGAAGCGGTCTTCGATCCGGCGAAGGCGCAGCTCGAGGGGCTCGTGCGCGTGAGAATCTGCCACGTGGGGATCGTACTGTAGATGGACTACAGAAAGTAGGTCGTCCCTGCATCGGGGGGCCCGGGCCGATACGGTCTCGCCATGGCCGAAGTCCCCCTGTACGAGCGGGTGCGCCTGGCCATCGCCTCGTCCATCGACGACGGTACCTATGCCCCCGGCGATCGCCTGCCCAGCGAGTCCCGCCTCGCTGACGAGCTCGGGGTCAACCGCCTGACCGTCCGGCGCGCGATCGAGGAGCTCGCGCGGGCCGGAGCGGTCGAATCCCGCCAGGGCTCGGGCACGTTCGTCAGCGCACCGATCGTGCGCCTGCCGATCTCGCAGGCGCTGTCGACCGACTCCCTCGTGGCCGGCATGACCCGGCAGATCGCCGAGCAGGGCTACACCTATGAGGACGTGTTGCTCCGAGCGGTCAAGGTGTCCTCACCTCGCCTGAACATCGAGCTCGAGCTGCCGCCGGGCCCGCTGTGGCGGGTCGACAATGCGATCGTCGTGAACGGCAGCACCGCCTGGATGTGGTCCAGTTCCTGGGTGCCGCGCTCGCTCCTGAGCGATCCGGCACGCCACTGGGATCCCAGCGCCGGGCTGTACGGGCAGCTGAACGAGGCGACGGGCGGACTGACCGCGCTGTGGCGGCTGATCTCCGCGGACGCGGCGACCAAGGAGGACTCGGAGATCCTCGGCGTACGCGTGGGCGCGCCCATCTTGGTGCGCGACGGCCTCACCGCAGATCCCTCGGGCACACCCGTACTGCGCGTGCGCCGACGCAACCGCATGGATCGCGTCAGCTACCTGCTGCGCTTCGACCACGACTGATCCGGACGCACCCG
>CAYFLP010000202.1:0-4214 GCA_964344045.1 uncultured Bifidobacteriaceae bacterium | reverse complement strand
GCTCTACTTGCGGCGGATGGCCTTGCGCAGCTTCTCGGCTGCGCGGTAGCTCCTGCTGCTGAGGATCGCATTCAGCTGGGCGGTCTCGGCAGCGGCTGCACCTGCATCGATTGCGCTGGTGGCGACTTCCGGCATGGCGATGATGCGCTCGAAGAAGCCCGTCAGGCCTTCGGCGAAGCCGGCCCAGGTGTGCTGCGCGATGGCATGCTCGAGGTCGGCGACGCGCTGGGCGCGCCTGGCATCGTCGCTGAGCATCGCGACCAGGTCGTCGGCGTACTGCTCAACTGACCATGCACCAGGCAGGCCGGTCGCCTTGCTGATCTCGCGCAGCGGGCCGAAGTCGGTGAAGACGCTCGGCGTTCCCATCACGGCGGCCTCATAGGGGACGAAGCCAAAGCCCTCGGCACTGCTGGGATACAGGACGACCGCCGCGTTGGCCAGCAGCCAGGCACGGGAGTTGCTCGTGACATGGCCGACCGTGTGCACCTTGCCGCGCAGGTCCAGGTGGCGTGCGACGAGGTCGTCCTCGACCTCCTTGCTGGAGCTGCTCTTCACGTGCAGGCCCGCGAGGACGAGCTCGCAGGGCTGGCCGGCCTGCAGTGCAGCCTGCCAGGCCTTGATCGCGAAGTCGCGGTTCTTGTGGTTGAAGTCATTTCCGAGGACGACGACGAAACGCTTGCCCTGCAAGGCTTTCACGACCTCCTTGAGGTCGTCGTCGGGCTGCTCGGGCGCAAGCTCGCGGCTGACGTGGTCGAGGCCGAGCGGCAGTGGGTAGACACGCTCGGGCTCGAGGCGGGGTACTTCCATCGCCAGTCGCTCGGCGACGTCGGCGCTGATGGTCGTGATGCCGTCGACGCTCAGGGCGATGCGACGCTGCAGGGCGCGATAGCTCTGCCAGGCCTCAGCCGAGCCGTGATAGCGGGGGATGTCGTACGCGATGAGGTCGAGGTAGGTGGTGACGACTCGCGCACCGAGGTGGCGCGCTGCCGCGATGTTGCTCCGGCCGTCGATCTGGTTCGGGTACCAGACGACGTCCGTGCGCCTGGCCCCGTCGCCCGGAGCGATGGCGACCTTCGGATGCTCGGTGAGGTGCGAGGCATAGGCCGGAAGCTCGTCGAGGCCGACCAGGCGCAGTTCGGTGATCTCATCCCGCTCGGCCAGCGCTGCGATGGCCGCGGTGGTGAGCACCTGCGCGCCGGTCTCGAAGGGGCCCAGCCAGGTGACGTCGACCGTGATGCTCATGCGACCGGGCTTGCGCCGGTAATGCCTCAGCACGGCGTGGTGCGCGCTGGAGGGATCGTCGGCCTCGCGGATATCCATCTCCGCTGGCTGCAGCAGCATCTCGGCCTTCGCCACGTCGGTACTGCGCACGACGAGCCAGTCGTGCCACAGGCCCTTCTCGCTCGCGCGCCGGGCCCACTCCGCCAGCGCAGCAGGGTCTTCCTGGCCTGCTGGAGCCCCGACCAGGTCGTCCATGTCGGCGGCGAACGCGACGAGCGGGCCGGCCGGGGCATTCGCCCGAAGCCAGCTGTCCGTCGGGCCGGCGACCACGGAGATCGAGGCGATGCGCGGATCGGAGTCGATGCGATCGCGCACCTGCTCCAGGCGGTCCATGGTGAGCAGGCTCGGATCGCCCAGCACCGTCAGCGTGCGGCCATGGCGGGAGCGGATCGTCTCGGTCATCGTCGCTGCCTCACAGTGCCTCGTAGATGCGGGCGAGCTCCTGGTTGAGCGCCGGCGAGTAGTACGGATCGACGGCGTACTTCACCGACCACCTCTCGGAGAACATCCTGCCCTCTGCCGGATCGCTCTTGCGCCGCTGGATCGAGGCGCCCTCGTGATGCGTGAAGTGGGCGTAGGGCGTCCAGGCGACCCGCTTGCCCGACTCGCGCACGCGAAGGCAGAAGTCGACGTCGTTGAAGTCCCTTGCGAAGGCCTCGTCGAAGCCTCCTAGGTCGTCGAAGACGCTGGTGCGCACCAGCATCGCAGCGGCGGTTACCGCGCTGTAGTTGCGCGGCGTGAGAGTCGAGCCGAAGTAGCCGGGCTCCTTGCCCGGCTTGCTGATGAAGCAATGCGTCGGGCCGCTGGGCAGGAGCACCATCCCCACGTGCTGCAGGCGGCCATCGGGGTAGGTCAGCCGCGCACCGGTGACGCCGACCTGATCGAGCTGGCCGATCTCCAGCATGCGCGTCACCGGATCGGGCTCGGCCACCGTGGTGTCGTCATTGAGCAACAGCAGGTAGTCGCCCGTGGCCTGCGCCCGACCGAGGTTGATGGCCTCGGAGAAGTTGAACTCCTCGGTCTCGTAGACCACGTGCGTGATCGAGTGCGGGGCCGGCACGTCGACGCTCACGTCGGGGATCACGCCCGTGGTGACGACGATGATCTCCAGCGGGGTCTGCGTCTCCTGCTGCGTCAGCGTGCGCACGGCATCGTCGATGAACCTTCCGGAGCCGGCGAGGTTCTTCGTGCCGATCGTCGGGATGATCACCGAGACCTTGTGCTCGCCGCCCACCTGCGGATGTACCTCGTTCAGGCCGGGGATGCGGCTGGGCTGCACGGTGCCGCCGCCGAAGCTGCGCTCGAGGTGGGCCTGCTGGGCCTTCGCGCCTGCCTGCTGGGCCCACGGCTTCGCATCGATCGTGAGCGCAGTCGACTCGCTCCAGGCACGCCAGTGGTAGTAGGGCCGGGGCAGGTGGACGACGGTGTTGAGCTGGGGCAGCAGCCGCAAGGCAAGGTCGAAGTCCTGGGCACCGTCCATCTGCGTGCGCAGGCCGCCGACGGCCAGCATCTGCTCGCGCCGGAAGGTGGTGAAGTGGCACAGGTACATCTGCGTCAGCAGGAGCTCGGGCGAGAAGTCGGGCTTGCAGTAGAGCTCGAAGTGCTCGCCGCGCGGATTGACCTTGTCCTCGTCCGAGTAGACGGCATCCGGGTGGCCGTTGTGCTCGATGGCCACGGAGAAGGCCTCGATGCAGCGCCTGTCGAGCACGTCGTCGTGGTCGAGCATGCCGACGTACTCGCCGGTCGCGCGCTCCAGTGCGGCGTTGAGGGCGCTGGAGATCCCGCCGTTCTCCTTGGAGACGACCACGACGCGCGCATCGGCGCGATGCAGCTGCTCGAAGCCGGCGAGGTAGTCGGCGACCTCCGGCTTCGTCGAACCGTCGTTGGCGACCACCAACTGCCAGTTGCGCGCCTGCTGGCCGATGACGGAGTTCAGGCACTCGTCGAGGAAGTCGATCGGCGGGTTGTAGACCGGAACGATCACCGAGATGACGAAGTCGTGGTCGGTGCTGCCTGGCTCGACTCCTGCCGCCTCGGCCACCCAGGCCTTGTACTGCTTGCCGATATTGCGCTCGTACACCTTGCGCTTGATCCAGCGCTTGACGCGGCCGGCCCGGCGCTTGGCCCGGATGACCGGGTTCTTCTCGGAGACCATGGAGGTATCGCCCGGCCCTAGTCGGCCTTGCGGTACGTGATGTCGGCCGGCAGGCGCACGAACCCCTGGCCCATCTCGCCCGCAGGGCTGCGCACGGCGAACTCGACGGCGTCATTCCAGTTGTCGAGCAGGCGCGATCCGGTGTGGTCGAAGACGTCGACGTGGACCCGGTAGCGCCCCGGCAGCAGCGGGTTGCCCGGCATGGCCATCGAGACCTCGTAGGAGCCCTCGACCCAGTCGAAGTCGACACCCTGCTGGTGGTTGCTCATCATCGTCACCAGGGCACCGGAGTCATGCTGGAAGGCGAGGCGGATGTTCGGCCCGAGCACCCGCTCGTCGGCCGTGAACTCCAGCCGGATCGCGAAGGTCGTGCCTGTCTCGGCATGGGTGAGAACACTGCCGTCGGCACCCACGACCTCTGCCATGGTGACCCGGATGGTCTGGTCGCCGGCACGATTGCTCAAGTCCCCGTCGCGGGTGGCCGTGACCATCGGGTTGCGCGCGGCCTCGTCCTCGTTGACCTTGCGCAGGTAAGCGGCGATCGTGTCGACGGCGTTGCCGTGCTGCATCATCTCGCCGTGCTCGAGCCAGGCGATCTCATCGCACAGTCCCTCGAGCTGGCCTAGTCCGTGGCTGACGACCACGATCGTGCGCCCGGACTTGCGCAGGCGGTAGAGGTGGTCGAAGCACTTGCGCTGGAACTCCTCGTCACCCACGGCGAGAACCTCGTCGACGAGGAGGACATCGGGCTTCATGTGGACCGCGACGGCGAAGCCCA
>CAYFLP010000201.1:0-4228 GCA_964344045.1 uncultured Bifidobacteriaceae bacterium | reverse complement strand
AGGTCATCGGTGCCGCGCACGCGCATGCGCTCGCTGAGATCCCCTTCGGCCAGGCTGCCAGCGGTCTGGGCGGCCTCCCGCACCGGCACGACCACCTGTCGAGTCACGAGCCAGGCGACGATCGCGAGGAGGAGCACGAGGGACAGCCCGGTACCGATGACCGAGCTGCGCACGAGGTCGAGGATGTCCTGCTCCTGGCTGAGCGGGAAGAGGTAATAGAGCTCATAGGGGCCCACGGTCGGCACGAGGATGGGCGCGCCCACGACGAGGCCTGGGATCTTGCGTCCGTCGACGTACTCGATCTGCGAGTAGGTCCAGGACTGGCGCTGGCTCGACGACACCGCGTGCCGCAGCGCGACGGGGATGCTCGCCTCCGAGACGAGATTGGTCCCACGCTCGGGCGCATCGACATCAGGGAAGGTGGACAGCAGCAGCACGTCGAACGTGGGGGGCGAGCCCGCGCGCGCAGCCAGGGCCCCGACGACGCTGTCGACCAATCGGGCGGGCGATGGGGTCGAGGGCCCCGTATCGGCCGCATCGAGGATCCGCTGCGCCTCGCCCAGGCCTGCCGTGGCCTCGCTGACCGAGGCACGCTCCTTGGCATCGAGCAGGCCGGACGTGACGCGCGACAGCAGCGAGAAGCCCAGCACGGTCACGACGACTGCCGACAGCACCAAGGTGGTCGCTGTGACGCGCAGCCACAAGGACCTGTGCCAGAAGCGCCAGATGCCGCGCGGCACTGCCCACAGGGCACGCGGGACGGCGAGGAGGAAGCTCGACATGGACGAGTGCCAGCTCTAGGCCGGACCTGCCTTGTAGCCGACCCCGCGCACGGTCAGCACGATGTCGGGACGCTCCGGGTCGCGCTCGACCTTCGCGCGCAGGCGCTGCACGTGCACGTTCACCAGCCTGGTGTCGGCGGCATGACGGTAGCCCCAGACCTCCTGCAGGAGGACTTCGCGGGTGAAGACCTGGCCGGGCTTGCGGGCCAGGCACACGAGCAGGTCGAATTCCAGCGGGGTCAACGACAGCGGCACTCCCGCACGTCGCACGACATGGCCGTTGACGTCGATCTCGAGGTCACCGACGGAAAGCACCTGCGCCGGCGCATCCTCGCTCCGGCGGATGCGCGCGCGGATGCGGGCCACCAGTTCCTTGGGCTTGAAGGGCTTGACGACATAGTCGTCGGCGCCCGACTCCAGGCCGACCACGACGTCGACTGTGTCGCTCTTGGCGGTGAGCATCACGATGGGAGTGCCGGACTCCGCCCGAATCGCCCGGCAGACATCGATGCCGTCACGGCCTGGGAGCATCAAGTCCAGCAGGACCAGGTCCGGGCGCGAGTCCCGGAAGGCCTGCAGGGCCGACGACCCGTCGGGGCAGAACACCGGTTCGAAGCCTTCGCCGCGCAGGACGATGCCGAGCATCTCCGCCAGCGCAGCGTCGTCGTCGACGACGAGCACCCTGCCTCGGGGTGCCCCCGAGCTGCCCTGGCCCATGACCGTCATGGCCCTATGGTGTCATCACCTGGCCGCCAAGGAGCAGCACTATCGCTCCAGGAGCGTTCACCAGCCCATGTGCCAGCATCGACGAGCCCAGGCTTCCCGTGCGCCAGCGCACCCAGCCCAGCACGAATCCGGTCGGCAGCAGCACCAGGAACCGCGTCGGCTCGAAGTGGAAAGCAGCGAACGCGACGGCCGTGACGACCACGGTCCAGGCAGCGCCCAGGCCGCGCTTGCGCAGCGCGTCGAAGAGCAGTCCCCGGAAGAACAGCTCCTCGACGACCGGCGCCCCGACGAGCACCGCCATCCCGAAGGCGATCACGACCCCCCGCGGGCTTGATCGCAGAAGCTCGCTGGCGACGTCGGCGGCCGAGGAGGTGAGGTCCGGGACGAAGACCCGCGTGACCGCAGCCGCGATCGCGGAGAGCGCGAGCGCCGCAACGCCGGCGGTGGCGCCCCAGCCCGCGTCGGACCACCGCAGGCGCAGGCCGAGGTCGATGCGGGGCCCATTCCCACGCCAGGCAGTCGCCACGAGCGGCCAGCCCCCGAGGCCGAGCCACGGGAGCGCGATCCCGACGATGACGAGCAGGCCCACTGCCGGCTCGGCGCCAGTCACGGCCGTGTAGCCCGCCTTGAGCGCCGCCACGAGGGCGACCATCGCGGCTGAGATCGCCAGGGCGATCACCACGTCCCACAGCCCCCACCGCGGGGCCATGAGGACGCGTCCGGCAGCGATGGCATCGTCGACCGTCGCCGGGCAGCCCGCGTAGTCTGCGGGTGGGCGTGGGGCGTCAGTCACGCGCCTACCGTACGTCCGGCATGCCGGATCGGCCCCGGAGGAGACGCATGTCGAAGATCAGCCCCATGCGGCGCGCGGTCGGCCTGGTCCTCATGTTCATCGGCGTGATGTGGTTCCTGCTGGGCATCAACCTGATCAGCGGCAGCCAGTTCTCGGGCAACATCCCGTTCGCCATCGTGGGCGCGGTGATCGCGAGCGCCGGCGTGCTCGTCATGCAGCTCCCCAAGCGCAAGCGCGATCGCACGTGATTCCCGTGCGCCGCGCCGGGGCACCGCGGGTCGCGGTCGTCGCCGCGATCGCAGCCCTGGCGGCCGCAGCGGCACTGACCTTGTCGGCGTGCGGGCGCGAGCTACCCGCCAGCGCGCTCGTGGGCACGGCAGAGACCGCCCCTGCCGACCGCTCGCCGATGCCAGCCGTCGCAGGCACCACCCTTGACGGCACCACGGCGAGCCTGGCAGCCCTGCGGGGCAAGGTCGTGGTGGTCAATGGCTGGGCGAGCTGGTGTGCGCCCTGCCAGGAGGAGATACCCGCCCTCGTCGACCTGGCATCGAGCGCCGACCCGGACTCCGTCGCCTTCCTCGGCGTCAACGTGAGCGACGACAAGGCCGCCGCCTCGGAATTCGTGTCGGCGCATGGGATTCCCTACCCGAGCATCAGCGACCCGGACGGCAAGGCGTGGGCCACCATTCCCGGCATCCCTCCCGCTTCGCTGCCCAGCACCGTCATCGTCGACAGGGACGGCAACATCGCCATGACCGTCGTGGGGAAGGTGAACGGAGCCGACCTGGCCGAGGCGGTCACGCGCATCGCAGCCGAGAGGCAATAGCCTGGGGACGTGAGCACGGCAGCATCCGACGATCCCCGCCTGGCCGAGGATCGCGTCCTGGGCGCCATGCATCCCACTCGTGCACGGCTCATCCTGACGACCGTCGACCTGCTCGATGCCGAGCAGCCGGACCGCATCGGCCAGGAGATGGTGCTGCAGGCCTCCGGGATCTCCAAGGGCTCGATGTACCACCACTTCGAGGATTTTCCCGACGTCGTGGAAGCAGCGCTCGTCTACCGGTTCCACCGCGTGGTCGACGCCAATATCGCCGCGATAAACGAGGCCTTGGCCTCAGCGAATTCGCGAGAGGACTTCATCAGCCATGTCATGGCGATCACCCGCATGACGCAGGCGCGCGAACGGGCCCCCTTCCGCTTCGAGCGAGCGCGCGCACTCGGTCGCGCAGGCAACTCCGAGCGCTTCCGCATGGCCCTCGGCGTCGAGCAGAAGAGGCTCACCGACGCCATGACCGATGTCATGCGGCGAGCACAGGCCGCCGGCTGGCTGGCCTCCGATGTCGATCCGCGCACAGTCGCGGTGTTCGTCCAGGCCTACACGCTCGGCAAGGTCATCGATGACATCACCGACGAGCAGATGGATCCGGAGGCGTGGAACCACCTCATCACGCGGCTGTTCGACCGCGGCCTGTCCGCCTAGGAATTCCACTCGCAGGACAGGACTGGCCGTCGTCTGACAGCCTTGCCCCATGAGCACTCCCTCGCTGGACGTCAAGTGCGAGATCCTGCGCGAGCTCCAGCGCGACCTGCGCGAGGAACCGTTCTTCGCCGAGTTGTTCGGCACTCGCGACACTGGCTTTCGAGCGGCTTCCAGCGGGGTCGCCGTGGATGCGCTCACGCCGATCAGCGTCGAACAAGTCGAGTGGTCATGGTCTGGCCTGTGCGAATTGCTCGACGTGCCCGTCGACATCGATGTCGAGACCGTGGATGACCTGCTTGAGGCATCCGACGCATTCGACTACTGAGACCACGCCTCGAGGGGCGCCTTCCTTTCGGAAGGCGCCCCTCGAGGCGTGCGATGCACTGATCAGTAGCGGTAGTGGTCGGCCTTGTAGGGGCCGGCAACGTCGACGCCCAGGTACTC
>CAYFLP010000200.1:3852-4247 GCA_964344045.1 uncultured Bifidobacteriaceae bacterium | reverse complement strand
CCAGATCGTACGCACTGGAAACCTGGCCCTTCTCGTCGAGCCCGTTCGGGCCCTTTGCCACCGTGTCATTCGCTCCGATGCGCTGCGCCTCGGCGTTCATCTCCGCGACGGTCTTGGACATACCACCGTTTGCGTGCGCCAGTGCGACTGCTGCGTCGTTCGCGCTCGGCAAGAACAGCGCGTGGAAGAGATCGTCAACTGTGTACGTTGCACCGGGCGCGATCCCGATCCGACTTCCGTCGACGTTTCCGTCCTTGGCCTGACCGACGTACTCGGCGTTGACGTCGAGTTGGGGGATCAAGGT
Source organism: uncultured Bifidobacteriaceae bacterium (assembly GCA_964344045.1). Taxonomy (GTDB): domain Bacteria; phylum Actinomycetota; class Actinomycetes; order S36-B12; family S36-B12; genus UBA10649. The sequence goes on along the minus strand of CAYFLP010000200.1, from coordinate 3,943 downwards.
GAGCGCGGTGAGGGTCTTCAAAGTGCTCGCCGGTGGACGATGCTCGTGGGCGTTCTTCGCGGCGAGCACGGCACCATTGACGTAACTGGAT
>CAYFLP010000200.1:3544-3842 GCA_964344045.1 uncultured Bifidobacteriaceae bacterium | reverse complement strand
CCCGCTGCCGTAGTTCACCTGCACGCCCGGTTCGGCGAGTTGTTCGCCACCGATTGTCTCCGCGACCGCGGACACCGCTGGCAGCAGCATGAGCCCAGCGCAGAGCGCAGCAATGGAACGAACTCGCATGGTCTGGAAAGCGTACGTCAGACGCGACGGAAGATCAGCGACTGCTTCACCTCTTGGATGAGCTTCGTGATCTCAATACCGCGGGGGCACGCCTCAGTGCAGTTGAACGTCGTGCGGCAACGCCACACGCCCTCGCGCTCGTTCAAGATCTCAAGGCGTTCTTCGGCCG
>CAYFLP010000200.1:0-3447 GCA_964344045.1 uncultured Bifidobacteriaceae bacterium | reverse complement strand
TCGAAGATGAAGCGGTGCGCGGCAACGATCGCTGCGGGGCCGAAGTACGCATCGTCGGTCCAGAACACCGGGCACGACGAGGTGCACGCGGCGCACAGGATGCACTTCGTGCCCTGGTCGAAGATCTCGCGATCGTCGATCGACTGCAACCGCTCTTTCGTCGGCTCGTGGCCCTTCGTGATCAAGAACGGCTTCACCGCGCGGTACGCGTCGAAGAACGGATCCATGTCGACGACGAGGTCCTTCTCTAGGGGTAGGCCCTTGATCGCCTCGATCGTGATCGGCTTCTTCGTGTTCAAGTCCTTCACCAGCGTCTTGCACGCCAGTCGGTTGCGGCCGTTGATCCGCATCGCGTCCGAGCCGCAGATGCCGTGACCGCAGGACCGACGGAACGTCAGCGTGCCGTCGATGTCTCCCTTGATCTGCTGCAGTGCATCGAGCACGCGGTCGGTCGGGTACACCGAGATGACGTACTCCTCCCAGTGTGGTTCCAGATCGGTTTCGGGGAGGTAGCGACGGATCTTGAACGTGACGTCGACCGGAACCAACTCGACAACGGCGGGGACTTCGACAGTGGCAGTCATCAGTACTTACGCTCCATCGGCTGGTAACGGGTGACGGTGACGGGCTTGTAGTCGAGCACGACGTCGACGTCGCCGTTCTCGTTGACCGTGCGGTAGGCCATGGTGTGCCGCATGAAGTTGACGTCGTCTCGGTTGGGGTAGTCCTCGCGAGCGTGGCCGCCGCGCGACTCCTTGCGGGCCAGGGCGCCGACCACGGTGGCCTCGGCGAGATCGAGCAGGAAGCCGAGCTCGACTGCCTCGAGGAGGTCGGTGTTGTAGCGCGTGCCCTTGTCCATGATCGCGACATTGCGGTAGCGGCGCTTGAGCTCCTGCACGTCGGCCAGGGCCTGCTTCAAGGTTGCCTCGGTGCGGTAGACCTGGGCGTTCATGTCCATGGTCTCCTGCATCGCCTTGCGCAGTGCCGCGACCTTCTCGGTGCCGGTCGACGAGCGCAGCAGCTCCACCAGCGAGATCACGTAGGCCTGGGGATCCTCAGGCATCTCGACCAAGGTCGCCGAGTTCGCATAATCGGCGGCCGCGATGCCGGCACGACGGCCGAACACGTTGATGTCGAGCAGGGAGTTCGTGCCCAGGCGGTTGGCTCCGTGGACGGAGACGCAGGCGCACTCGCCGGCTGCGTACAGGCCCGGGATGACGTGCTCGTTGTCGCGCAGCACCTGGGTGGAGATATTGGTCGGGATGCCGCCCATGGCGTAGTGGGCCGTCGGGAAGACCGGAACCAGCTCGGTGACCGGATCGACGCCCAGGTAGGTGCGGGCGAACTCGGTGATGTCGGGCAGCTTGGCCTCGATCTGCTCCTTGGGCAGGTGCGTGAGGTCGAGGTAGACGTAGTCCTTGTTCGGGCCGGCACCGCGGCCCTCGCGGACCTCCTGGACCATTGCCCGGGCGACCATGTCGCGGGGGGCGAGGTCCTTGATCGTCGGCGCGTAGCGCTCCATGAAGCGCTCGCCGGACGCGTTGCGCAGGTAGCCGCCCTCGCCGCGCGCGCCCTCGGTGAGCAGCACGCCCAGGCCGGCCAGGCCGGTCGGGTGGAACTGGTAGAACTCGAGGTCCTCCAGCGGAAGGCCCTTGCGGTAGATGATGCCCATGCCGTCGCCGGTGAGGGTGTGCGCATTCGACGTCGTCTTGAAGACCTTGCCGTAGCCGCCCGTGGCGAAGATGACGCTCTTCGCGCGGAACACGTGGATCTCGCCCGTGGCGAGCTCGTAGGCGACGACACCGGCCGTGACGGGACCGTCCTCGCCCTCGGCGAGGACGAGGTCGAGCACGTAGAACTCGTTGTAGAACTCGACGTCCTGCTTGATGCAGTTCTGGTAGAGCGTCTGCAGGATCATGTGGCCGGTGCGGTCGGCCGCGTAGCAGGCGCGGCGCACGGCTGCCTCGCCGTGGTTGCGGGTGTGGCCGCCGAAGCGCCGCTGGTCGATGCGCCCCTCAGGCGTGCGGTTGAACGGCAGGCCCATCTTCTCCAGGTCGAGGACGGCGTCGATGGCCTCCTTGCACATGATCTCGGCCGCGTCCTGGTCGACCAGGTAGTCGCCGCCCTTGACGGTGTCGAAGGTGTGCCACTCCCAGTTGTCTTCCTCGACGTTCGCCAGCGCGGCGCACATGCCGCCCTGGGCTGCGCCCGTGTGGGAGCGCGTCGGGTACAGCTTGGTCAGCACGGCCGTGCGCGCCCGCTTGCTCGACTCGAGGGCGGCGCGCATGCCGGCGCCACCGGCGCCGACGATCACGACATCGAAGGAGTGCGTCTGCATGAGGGGTCCTCAGTTTGTCTCGGCGGCTTGCTGTCAGCCGATATTGGGATCGAACGTGAAGATGACGAGCGTGCCGAGCACGATCGTGAAGCCGGTCGCCACGTACAGCAGCATCTTGAGCCAGAAGCGGGTCTGCGGACGCTCGGCGTAGTCGTTGATGATGGTGCGCATGCCGTTCGTGCCGTGCAGCATGGCCAGCCACAGCATCAGCAGGTCCCAGACCTGCCAGAACGGGCTCGACCAGCGCCCGGCGACGAAGGCGAAGTTGATGCGCTGAACGCCTCCGTCGAGGATGTTCATGATCAGCAGGTGGCCCAGTACGAGGAACACCAGGACGATGCCCGAGATGCGCATGAACAGCCACGAGTAGAGCTCGAAGTTGCTGCGCTGCTTGGTGCGCTGGCTCGAGCGGGGAGCGGGGATGCTCGTCGAGGTCATGACGCGCCTCCGAACAGGGTCTCGAAGGTGTGCTTGAGCATGAAGAACGCACCCGGGAGCATGAGGACCGCCCAGACGACTCCGATGGCCCAGGTCATCTGCCGCTGGTAGCGCGGGCCCTTGGACCAGAAGTCGATGAGGATGATGCGCACGCCGTTGAGGGCGTGGTAGAGCACTGCGCCGACCAGGCCGACCTCGAGGAGGTTGACGATGGGCGTCTTGTACGAGGCGATGACCAGGTTGTAGGCCTCGGGAGAGACGCGCACGAGGGCGGTGTCGAGGACGTGTACGAGCAGGAAGAAGAAGACAGCGACGCCGGTGATGCGGTGCAGCACCCACGTCCACATGCCCTCCCCGCCGCGGTAGAGCGTGCCGGTGGCCACGCGCAGCCTCCTCGGGATAGGTGGTCGGCACGGCGAAGGCGCCGGCCGGCCCGGATGTGATGACCCCAACAGTAGCGAGGGTGCATCGGGACCTTTGCATGGAATATGAATGGGGGGCCTATGTTGTGGGTCACAAGCCCTATCTGGAGGAGTTCCATGGATCCCGTCACGCAGTCCGGACTGCCCTTCGATCCGGTCTACGGGCCCGGTGCCCTCGAGGGCTGGGACCCGGCCGCCCAGCTGGGCGAACCCGGCCAGTACCCCTTCACCCGGGGCGTGTACCCCACC
>CAYFLP010000199.1:0-4283 GCA_964344045.1 uncultured Bifidobacteriaceae bacterium | reverse complement strand
GTGCTCGTACTCGTCGGCGATGGCGTCGACGTCGGCGTCGGCGTCGGCGTCGGCGACGCAGTTGACGTTGCGGACGGGGATCCCGGGCCGCTAGGCGTGGCGGTGGGCGAGTCGAGCGACGCCAGGCCGAAGTTCACGGTCACCGGATCCGGTGCCGCACCGCCGACGACGGGCCGGTAGGCCGCAGGCGCGAGCGTCACCCCCGAGGAGCTCAACTGCCAGCTGCCGTACGGCAGCGTCGCCTTCGTGCGGCCCTGGGCATCCGTCGGGTCAAGAGCCAGCGTCAGGCCCGTGCACGAGGAATCAGATCCCGCGTAGACGGCCGTCACGGCCGAGCCCGCGGCCAGGCCTCGGACGATCAGCTGCTGGCCAGGGAGCATCGCCACCGTCGTGAGCCCAGGAGTGAACGCGAAGGCACTGCGTGCAGCCGAGTAGGCCTGGGGGTCGGAGTCCGTGCACCGGCCCGCCCAGGCCGTGAAACCTGTCGTGGCCGGCCACAGCGACGTAGCCGTGCTCGCGACAGTCGTCTTCTGGGCCGTGGCACCCAGCGCATTGCGCACCCACGTGGCCGGCGTTGTCGCGGGGAACGGGAACCCTGAGTCGCTGCTAGCGAAGGAGATGCTCGATGCTGCCGCATAGTCGAATGTCCACCGCGTGACGGCACCGCTCGACACCGTCAGCGTCTGAGACGCACCGGTGAGCGTCGAGGAGACGTAGCCACCGCGCGAGATCGTGATCGCGAGCGAGGCCGACGGAACCCGATTGGGCACGAAGACGCACCCATCGGCGCCCGTCACCTGGGTGAAGGCATTCGCCGAGTGCACGGCGTCGGTCGCACGCACCTGCACATCGGAGACTGGCTGCCCGATCTGGTCGATCACCGACAGCGCAACCGAGCCCGTTCCCGCAACCGTCGTGGTGCCCTCGGGGGCTACGACGGTATCGAGGACCTGCGGTGCCGACAGGCTCGCGCTCGTGACCTCGACATGCACCCGGACGTAGGCCTGGCCAGGCTGCGCTGCTTCGCAAGCAGTTGTCTGCTGGCCCAGTCCGACCCACGCGGCCGTGGTCGCCACGGTGAACCGGGTGTCGGTGCCGCTGGGCCCGCCGTAGGTCAGCCCCAAGGGGATGCTGGTGGCGCCCAGCGCGCGCATGGCGTCGACCTGCGACCTGGCGATATCGGCCGCCTGGACACGGTCGGTGCTCTCCCGCACCGAGCGCAGCGCCGCATTGAGGATCACCACCGTCGCCGTCGAGACCACGATGAGCACGACCATGGCAGCAAGCACCTCTACGAGGGTGAAACCCTCATCGATCGCATGCTCCCGCGCGGGTGCTCGCCCCATGCCTGGGGTATCGGCCCGTGACCGGCAATCAGGTGCGGACGTCGAATCCCTGGCCGCGCAGGGTGCTCACCAGGGCCTCGGAGGCCTCCGGTCGCACGTACAGGCCCACCAGGCCACTGGGTCGCCCCAGCACGTGCTCGATGCGGACATCCTCGAGGTTGACTCCCCCATTGCCAGCAGCGACGAATAGCCGGGCTAGCTCCCCCGGGCGATCGGCAACCATCACCTCGACCTCGGCGTATTCCGTCGCCTTGGCACCGTGCTTGCCGGGGATGCGCGCCTGGCCGGCGGCACCGGCCTGCAACAGGCCTTCGACCTGCCTGCCTGCCGAAGGATCGGACGGGTCGGCGGCCAGCGCGCGCAGCGATGCAGCCGCGACGGCGAGATCCTCGGCCACCTGCGAGATGACGTCCGCGACCGGGCCGGCATTGGCCGTCAGGATCTGGACCCACATGTCCGATTGCGAGGCGGCGATGCGGGTGGTGTCGCGCAGGCCCTGCCCGGCGATGCGCACTTGCTCATCGCCTGCACCTACCAGGCTTCCAGCCAGTGCACTGGAGACCAGTTGCGGAGCATGGGAGACCAGGGCAACGGCAGCATCATGTGCGTCGGGGGCCATCTCGATCGCATAGGCACCGCATGCCGTCACGAGCCGGTGCGCCTGCAGCAGGCGCTCTTCGTCGAGCCCGGCAAGCGGGGTGAGGATCCATACGCGGTCGTCGAGGAGGTCGGCACGAGCGCCGCTCGGCCCCGACACCTCGCGTCCTGCCATCGGGTGCCCGCCCACCAGGCGCGAGGCATCGGCACCGAGCTCGATCGCCCGGCGCAGCACGGGAGCCTTGACCGACGTGACATCGGTGATGGTGGCCTGGGGATGTCGTGCGCTGGCGTCAGCGACGACGAGGGCCGCATGCGACGGTGGCACCGCAACGACGACCAGTGCAGGAGAATCCTGAGAAGAGGCCTCGCGTCCGGCCCCCATGGCACAGGCAGTTGCCAGCGCACCGGCATCCGCATCCTCGAGGAGCACCTCGACGCCAGCGCGGGCCAACGACAAGGCGATGGACGTGCCGATGAGGCCCGTGCCGATGACGAGCACGGGCGAGATCGACTCGTGCGAAGGCGCCATGTCAGGGTCGTCCGCTCACTGTGCGATGTCGCGGCGCAGTGCCTCGGCACCGCGCAGGTAGACGTGCTTGATGTCGCCGCGGGGGGCATCGATGTCCGCATGCACCATCACGCGCACCACTCTCGGCAGTGCACCCTCGACGTCGATTTCCTGGGCGCACATGAGGGGCACGTCGACGAGCCCCATGTCGCGCGCGAACGCGGCAGGGAATGCGCAGGTGAGATCGGGCGTGGACGTCAAGATCACGCTGACCAGGTCGTCGGTCGAGATGCCGTTTCGCTCGATGATGGCGCGCAGCAGCTCGACGACGGCCTCGCGCATCTCGTCGGCATCATTGGCCGACAAGCACGTGGCCCCTCGGACGGCACGCATTCGCAACTCCCCTCGACGAACCGAACACTACCCAGCCGGCAGGACTACATGCCTACGGCGGTGTACAGCCCCCGCAGTTCGGGCCCATCGATGGTGCGCAGTACTCCAGGCCGCTGATTGCCCAGGTGAATGGGCCCTACCTGCGTGCGCACGAGATCGCTGACCGGATACCCCACTGCCTCGAGCATGCGCCGGACGATGCGGTTGCGGCCCTCATGGATGACGAGCTCGATCATCGTGCGATCCGGCAGCTTCTGCACGATGCGGGCATTGACGCACCTTGCCATGCCGTCATCGAGCTCGACGCCGTCGCGCAGCTCGCGCATCGCGGAATTCGGCACCTGTCCGCGCACGGTTGCCAGGTATGTCTTCTCCACGCCGTGGGACGGATGACCCAGGCGGTTGGCCAGCTCGCCGTCATTGGTCAAGATGAGCAGGCCTTCCGTCTCGGCGTCGAGCCGGCCGACATGGAAGAGGCGATCCGTGCGTCCTGCCAGCCAGTCGCCTACGCACGGCCGGCCCTGATCGTCGGACAGCGTGGTGATCACGCCGCGCGGCTTGTTGAAGGCGATGACCGTGATGCCGGCGGCCGTGGGCACGCGCTCGCCGTCGACCCGAACGACAGCGGTCTGCGGATCGATACGCATGCCCTGCTCGCGCACCCGCTGGCCGTCGACCTCGACTCGCCCCTGGTCGATCAGGGCCTCGCATGCACGCCGACTGCCGATGCCCGCCTGTGCGAGCACCTTCTGCAGGCGCACCTTGCCGTCATCGGAGCTCTCGTCCCTACGTGGCATGCCGCGCTACTCGCCGGTCGCGACGGAGTCGAGGACATCCTCGAGGTCGGCCAGGTCAGGCAGGTGCTCTGCCAGGGGCGGGAGGTCGTCGAGCGAGACGATGCCCATGCGCTCGAGGAAGTACGAGGTAGTCCGGTAGAGGATCGCACCGCCCTCGCCGTCGTGCCCGGCCTCCTCGATCAGCCCGCGGGTGACGAGGGTGCGGATGACGCCGTCGACGTTGACGCCGCGCACTGCGCTGATGCGGCCACGGGTGATCGGCTGGCGATAGGCGATGACTGCCAGGGTCTCGAGCGAGGCCTGGGTCAGCCGGGCCTGCTGGCCATCGAGCACGAAGCGCTCGACGAGCCCCGAGCAGTCCGCACGCGTGTAATAGCGCCAGCCCCCCGCGACCTCGCGCAGTTCGAATCCCCGTCCGGATTCGTCATAGTCACGCGCGAGCGCCCGCACGGTCTCCTCGACCTCCTCCGCCGGGCGACGGGTGGCGGTGGCCAGGGCGACGACGCTCATGGGCTCGTCAGCCAGCAGCAGCAGGGCCTCAATGCCTGCCGCCAGGCTAGGTGCGCCCAGCTCGTCCGGCTCACCGTCGTCTGCTTCCGCGTCCTCATCGACACCATCGCCCTCGTCGACCAGCACGGC
>CAYFLP010000198.1:0-4300 GCA_964344045.1 uncultured Bifidobacteriaceae bacterium | reverse complement strand
CCAGGTACCGGGGCTCCGCCCGGCCGGTGTTGGTTGAATGCGGGCTTCGGCCGCATACAGACGGGGAGGTTCCGTGCACGTTCGCACCTTGCCGACCATGGCCATGCTCGCCCTCGTGCTTGTCGCGTCGGCAGTGACGTCCGGTTGCAGCGCTTCGGCCCCCGCCGGGGCCGTGAACCTGCCCGCTGGCTTCGACCTCCAAGCGCATATGGGCGGCCGAGACGCCCGCCCCGAGAACACCTTGCCCGCCTTCGCCTACGCACTCGCCATCGGAGTCACGACCCTCGAGCTGGACATGGTCATTTCCGCCGACGGCGTGCCTGTCGTCCACCATTCGAACAAGCTGTCGACCTACTTGGCCAAGAACCCGTGGGGCAAGTTCCTCACCGTCGACGAACAGCCCGATATCCGCTATACGAGCCTGGCGGACCTGAAGAAGTTCGAGCTCGGGTCCATGAGTCCCGCTGCCCCCTACGGCTACTACGAGGCGCACGGAAAGACGCAGAAGCCCGTGCCAGGCACCCAGCTCGCAACCCTCGAAGAGGTCTTCCAGCTCGTCACGGACTGGGGCAACGACCAGGTCTTCCTCAGCGTCGAGGCGAAGTCCACGCCCTACGTCGTCAATCCCGCCAATCCGTCGCCGGCCGACTGGGTCGAGAAGTTCTACGCCCTGGTGACGAAGTACGGCATGCAGGACAGGGTCATGCTCCAGTCCTTCGACTGGCGCATCCTGCGCGAGATGAAGAAGGTCGATCCCCGCGTAGCGACGGTCGCGCTGACGGCGAACCAGCCTTCGTGGAACATGGAAGGAGACGAAGGCGACTACCAGTGGCGCGATCAAGGGCAACCATCGCCGTGGATGGGCGGCCTCGACCTTCAGGACTTCGGCGGTGATCCTGTCCAGGCCGCCGACGCGATCGGCGCCGACGTCTACTCGACCTACTTCTCCGAGCTCACCGCCGCATCCGTCCAGGAATCCCATGAACTCGGCATGCGCGTCGTTCCCTTCACCGTCAACGATCCGGAGCAGATGCGAAAGATGATCGCGCTGGGCGTGGACGGACTCATCACGGACAGGCCCGCGACGCTGCGCCACGTGATGCAGGAGCTGGGGATGCCGCTGCCGCCTGCGGATCCGGATCCTGAGGGCAAGCCCTTCTTCACCGGCACCGATGGCGTGTGACGCACCACGCGCATCGCGGCGCCGAACGTCGATCGCACCCCTACTGACTGCCTGCAGCACACAATTGTGATCTGTTGGCTCACCGCCGAGACCTTGTTGGAAGGATGGGACGGTGCGCGCCACTCGACTCATCTACGTGGAGAACGATCCGGCGCTGCGCGGCATCATGACCCGTGCCTTCGAGGCATCCTCCGGGATCGAGTTGCTGCTGTCGACCGGCACCGCTGCGGACGCAATGGCGTTCGATCGGCTGGGGCACGTCGATGCAGCGCTCTTGGATCTCGCCCTCGGCGCCGGGTCGATGAGCGGCCTCGATCTCGGCCTTGCCCTGCGCGAACTCAATCCGCAACTCGGGATCGTCGTCTACTCGCAGTACTCCCTGCGAAATCTCGCGCGCCAGGTGCCGAGGGAGCAGGACATGGGTTGGTCGTTCGTCCCGAAATCCGGCGACATGGACATCGACGAGCTCATTGCCGTCATCCGAGCCACTGCGCAGGGCATGAGCCATGATTTCGCGGGCACCGACGCGACCCCGATCGGCATGGACGTCCTCGAAGGCCTGACAAGCCGGCAACGAGCAGTCATGGCCTTGGCGGCAACCGGCCTGACGGCCCCCGAGATGGCCAAGCGGCTGGGGATCTCGCACGACGCCGTCCGCAGGGACCTGTCGCGCGCCTACCGAGTCCTCGTACCTGATGGCGAAGGCCAGGACCTGCGCACCCTGGCGGTGCTGGCGTATCTCGACATCATGCGCAACGCGACCTGGGGCGAGGCCCGCAGGTGATCGACAAGCCCTCGGAAGCCAAGCGTCCGTGGTGGAGTTGGCTCGGGCCATGGCCCCTGCGCCCCTGGATTCTCTCCTTGTCCTTCGCCCTCTTCTATGCGGCGTACGTGGTCGCCTGGATCAGCCAAGCAGGCGCGTTTGAGGCTGCCACGCTTGCTCGGGCTGTAGCCGGAGGAGTCGTGCTCATCGCGACATCCTGGGCAATAGCCGCGATGGGTCGGCGCTGGCAGCGCCGGCATGGCGTGCACGTCACGTCCTATGTGCTCTTTCTCCTCACCTTGGGTCTCATCGGACCGGTGGTCCGCGCCGTCGGATTCGGGGTCGAGACTCATGGCTTCGGATGGGGGGCTCTGGTCGTCGCATTCATCCGCCCCCTGGTGCTCTTCGCGGCAGTCTCGGCCGCGGCGGGAATCGCCTTCGCGCGAGTGGAACGCGAGGTCGCGGCCACGAAGGCAGCCCTCGACCTGGCGAGAGCCCAGCAGGTTCAGATCATCGCTGCCGACGAGGAGGCACGGAGACAGGTGTCGCTCCTCCTGCACGACCGGGTGCAGTCGGGGATCCTTGCCACCTGCCTCGAGCTTCGCGCAGTGGCCAAGCGAATGGCACCGGCCGACGGCGCAGAACTGGCGGCCCTGGCGGACAAGCTGGAAGGCATCCGCTCCATTGACGTCCGCCGTGCCGCCCGAACGCTCAGCCCCAACCTGCAGGAAGTGGATCTCCAGACTGCGCTGGAAGATCTTGCCAGCCAGTACGAGGCATCCTTCGTCACCGCAATCGACGTGCCGACAGAGGTTGACCGGAGGCTGACCCGCGATGCTCCCTTCACAGCGCTCGCCGTCTATCGAGTCGTCGATCAGTCACTGCTCAATGCAGCGGCGCATGCCGGTGCCACGCTAGTGGGCGTGCGGGTCGCCTACCAGGACGGCTGGTTCAGCGTGCGGGTCGACGACAACGGCTGCGGGCTTCCTAACGTGCGCCAGCCAGGGCTCGGCACGACGATCATCAACACCTGGGTGCGTGCCACGGGCGGCTTCTGGAGCCTGGAGAACGCCATGGCAGGTCGTGGCTGCCTGATGACAGCGCACTTGCGGCCCCTGGCACGTGCCGGCTTGGCTACCGATAGCTGAGCGCACAACTGTGCGCCCCGCGTGCGTGCAGGACGACAACTGTGCGCACTTCGCAGGCAGCCGAAAACTCGCCTTACGTTCGCGGGCATGCGATTCCATGTGCGTCAATTCCTGGTTGTAGCGTCCGTGGCCGCCGTGTTGGGCGCCACGATGATCGGCAGCGCGGAGGCCTCCCAGCCAACCGGCTCCCGGACCGGCAAGACGGTGACCGCCTGCGTCTCCGACACCGGCACCATGCGGGTGAGCCCGCGGGGCAAGTCCATCACTTGCCGCGCCACGGAGACCGCCTTGCGTATCAAGGTCGCCTCCGGCAAGCACCAGAAGGGCCCAGCCGGCCCAGGTGCAGTCGTGTGCGTCGACGAAACAGGACGCCCCCGCCTTGATCTTGCCGGTGGCTGCGCCGAGGGATCTACTCCCGTGCGCATGACCTTCCTGTCATCGCATGGAGCTTCGGTCCAGCTCACCTGCATCAACTCCAAGGGCCTCATCGGCGTTCCGGGCAACACTGGCGCTTGTGCCCCCAACACGGTGGCCGTACCGGTGACCACCACCGGTGCGCTCGCGCTCCCCGACGAGCTCCGTCGACCCTGGCAGCCGGTGTCGCACGCGCCGCTGGCCAGCGCTGGCTCAACCACGTCCACGCAGCCGAGCGAAGGCGCCGACTCGACCGAGGCACCGGCACCGAGCAGCACGCCGACGCCGACGAGCACGCCCGCTCCTGCGCCGACCAACGGAGGGGGCGGTGGTGGCGACAGCACTCCCACGACCAGCCCGAGCCCCACACCCGAGCATCCGCGCGCACCGCGCGTGCTGCCGCCCATGGATCGTCCAGCACGCGGGACGCTGCCGGTGAACGCTTGCGCTTCGGCACCAAACAATGACTACACAGGCCTCACGCGCAGCAACTGCGTCTTCACAGGCAGCCTTGTAGGAGCAAACTTCTCAGGTGCGACGCTGACAAACGTCCTGTTCGACAGCGCTGACCTGACATCGGCCGATCTCACCGATGCGAATTTCGCAAATGACAGGATCCTCAACTCCAATCTCAGCGGCGTAAACGGCACACGTGTCAACTTCACCAACGTTGACTTCGCAGGCTCCTCACTCTCGGGTACTTTCGATGGGGCCGACTTCACCTGGGCTGATTTCAGTAGTGCAGCCAGCCTTTCCGGCACGATGTCTCCACTCGTGTCGAGTGACTACATC
>CAYFLP010000197.1:0-4324 GCA_964344045.1 uncultured Bifidobacteriaceae bacterium | reverse complement strand
GCAAGCTGAACGAGGCCGAGGCTCTCGAGACCTTCCTGCAGACCAAGTACGTCGGCCAGAAGCGATTCTCGCTCGAGGGAAGCGAGTCCTTGATCCCGCTCCTCGACGAGGTGCTGACCGCCTCGGCACAGGGCGGCATCCTCGAAGTGGCGATCGGCATGCCGCACCGCGGGCGGCTCAACGTGCTCACCAACATCGCAGGCAAGTCGTACGCGCAGATCTTCCGCGAGTTCGCAGGCGACTTCGGCGACGACATGGTCCAGGGCTCCGGCGACGTGAAGTACCACCTGGGCACCACCGGCAGGTTCACAGCCGACGACGGCAGCACCACGCGCGTGTACCTCGCCGCGAACCCCTCGCACCTCGAGGCCGTCAATCCCGTGCTGGAGGGCATCGTCCGCGCCAAGCAGGACCTCCTGCCCAAGGCCGAGGCCTACGGCATCCTGCCCGTCCTGGTCCACGGCGATGCGGCATTCGCCGGGCAGGGTGTCGTGGCCGAGACCCTGCAGATGTCGCAGATCCAGGGCTACCGCACCGGCGGCACCGTGCACGTCGTCGTGAACAACCAGGTCGGCTTCACGACGAGCCCGAAGTACAGCCGCTCGTCGGTGTACCCGACGGACGTCGCGCGCATGATCCAGGCACCGATCTTCCACGTGAACGGCGACGACCCCGAGGCCGTGGTCCGCGTCGCACGCCTGGCCTTCGAGTTCCGCCAGGCCTTCCACAAGGACGTCGTCATCGACCTGGTCGCGTACCGCCGGCGCGGTCACAACGAGGCCGACGATCCCTCGCTCACGCAGCCGCTGATGTACGCGATCATCGATGCCAAGCGCTCGGTGCGCAAGCACTACACAGAGTCGTTGGTAGGGCGCGGCGACATCACCCTCGACGAGGCCGAGGAGGTGCTGAGGCACTTCCAGGAGCAGCTCGAGCGGATCTTCCAGGAGACCCAGGCGGCGAACGAGGGCGACTCCTTCAGCCGCTCCCGCGCCGACATAGTCTCCGGCGGCCAGCGCGAGCTGGAGCCCCAGCCTGCCGCCGCCAGCATCCACACCGCCATCGCCCAGGAGCAGATCGACACGGTCATCTCCTCGCAGCTCACCACGCCCGAGGACTTCACGGTCCACCATCGCCTCCAGCCCCAGCTCCAGCGGCGTGCCGACATGGTCGCCGAGGATGCCATCGACTGGGGCATGGCGGAGGCGCTGGCCGTGGGCTCCTTGCTCATGGAGGGCCGTACCGTGCGCCTCGCGGGCCAGGACGTCCGCCGAGGCACCTTCGGCCATCGCCACATGGTCATCGTCGACAAGTCGACGGGATGGCAGTACAAGCCGCTCAAGCAGTGCTACCGCAACGGGGCCAAGCTCTACGTCTACGACTCGCTGCTGAGCGAGTACGCGGCCATGGGCTTCGAGTACGGGTACTCCGTCGCGCGCCCCGACGCGCTCGTCATGTGGGAGGCGCAGTTCGGCGACTTCGCCGACGGCGCCCAGACCATCGTCGACGAGTACATCTCCTCCGGCGAGCAGAAGTGGGGCCAGAAGTCGTCCGTGACCCTGCTCCTCCCCCACGGGTTCGAGGGCCAGGGCCCCGATCACTCGTCGGCCAGGGTGGAGCGCTTCCTCCAGCTGTGCGCCCAGGACAACATGATCGTTGCGATGCCCTCGACGCCAGCGTCGTACTTCCACCTGCTGCGCCTGCAGGCAAATGCCGAGGTCGTCCGTCCGCTCGTCATCTTCACGCCGAAGTCGCTGCTGCGCGCCAAGGCGGCCGTGTCCTCGACCTCGGAGTTCACGAGCGGGCACTTCCACCCGCTGATCACCGACCCCGGCCACGTGGGCTCAGGGATCCGGAGGGTGCTGATGTGCAGCGGAAAGGTCTACTACGACCTGGCCGCCTACCGCGAGCAGCATGGCCTCCACGACGTCGCGATCCTGCGCTTCGAGCGCCTGTACCCGCTGCCCTTCCGGACCCTTCCGCCTGCTCTCGAGCAGTACCCGAATGCCGAGCTGGTGTGGGTGCAGGAGGAGCCGGCGAACCAGGGTGCCTGGTCGTTCGTAGCGATGAACCTGCCGGAGATCATCCATCGTCCGGTTCGCGCCGTGAGCCGTGCCGCTTCCTCCTCGCCCGCCGTGGGCACGCACCAACGGCATGAGCAGGAGCAGCGCGCGCTCGTCGAGACCGCGTTCGCCTAGCGAGGGTCGATGTACTTCACGGATCGAGGCATCGAGGAGCTCGAGAGCCGTCGCGGTGACGAACAGGTCAGCATCGCGTGGCTGGCCGAGCAGCTGCGCGCGTTCGTCGACCTGAACCCCGACTTCGAGGTTCCCGTCGAGCGGCTGGCCACCTGGCTCGCCCGGCTCGACGACGAGGACGACGACTAGCGCACGCTGATGGCCCTCGCGGGGCGACGATCACCAAGCGCCGATCACCAGGCGCCGATCACCGGGCGACGATCACCGGGCCACGAACACCGGGCGCCGATCACCGGGCCACGAACACGGGACCACCATCACGGGGCCAGGACGAGCTTGCCCTGGACGTCACCTGCAGCGAGCTTCTCGAAGGCCGAGCGGGCCTCGGCGAGGGGGCGCACGCTGTCTATCACCGGGCGGGCACCCGTGCGGTCGAGGAGTGCGACGAGCTCCCGGAGCTCGCCGATGGTTCCCATGGTCGATCCCACGATGGACAGTTGCAGGAAGAACACGCGGTTCAGGTCGGCCGGCGGGTTAGGTCCGGACGTCGCGCCCGACACCACGATGCGCCCACCTGGCCGCAAGGACCTCAGCGAGTGATCCCACGTCGCGGCCCCGACTGTCTCGATGACCGCGTCCGCCTTTCCCGGCAGCCGCTCGCCGGTCTCGAACACCGCGTCCGCGCCGAGTGAGGAAGCGAACTCCCGCTTGGCGGCCGAGCGGGACGTCACCCACACCGTGCGCCCGAGCGCCTTGCCCAGGATGATCGCCGCGGTCGCGACTCCCCCGGCCGCGCCCTGCACCACGAGGACGTCGCCCTCGGACGTCGCCGAGTGGGTGGCGATCATGCGGTAGGCAGTGAGATACGCGGTCGGCAGGCACGCTGCGGCCGCCCAGTCGAGTGATGCGGGCTTGTCGACCAGGTTGCCCGCCGGCACCCGCACCTGCTGGGCAAGGGTTCCGGGGTAGATCTCGCTCAGGAGCGAGCGCCTGGGATCGAGGGTCTCGTCGCCGTGCGAGGCATCGCCGATGACCGCATGGACGATCACCTCCCGGCCATCGGCGGTCAGGCCAGCGGCATCGCTTCCGAGGACCATCGGGAGCCTGTCTGCCTGGAGGGCCTGGCCCTTGAGCGCCCAGAGGTCGTGGTGGTTCATGCTGGCGGCGACGACCTCGACGCTCACCCAGTCGTCCGGCGTCCGGCCAGGCTCGATCTCGCCCACCGACAGGCAGGACAGCGGGTCATCCCGGTCAATGGCATGGGCATACGCGGCGAGCATGGCCGGACCCTACCTCCGTCCGAGCACGGTGCCGAGAATCGACGACGCCTCGACCGGGCCGTAGTGCCGGCTGTCGGTGCTCGCGTCGACGTTGTCGCCCGCAACCCACCAGGCCCCCTGTTCCATGCGCACCAGGCGCTTGACGACCAGGAGACCTGCCCGGCCGGGCTCGGGGAACACCGCTATGCGCCCAGGACGCAGGCCGCCCGCTCTCGCCCAGGCGACTTGCCCGTTGACGAGGGCGGGTTCCATGGACGGCCCGACGATGCGCACGCGGAACAGCATCGGCCTCATGCCGCCATCCTTCCGCGTACGACGGCGCAGGTCAGCGGTAGGCTCGCTCCACTGATTCGTGCGATGCACGCCCACCGATGCACAAGGAGCGCACATGCTGTCCCGACTCTTCCCGACCGTCACCGCGTACGCGCACTGCGACCTGCCGTGCGGCGTCTACGACCCGGCCCAGGCCCGCATCGAGGCCGAGTCCGTCAAGGCGTGCATGGTGAAGTACAACGCTTCCGACGACGCCGACTTCAAGGCCCGTGCAGTGGCCATCAAGGAGGACCGCTCCACCATGGTCAAGGAGCACCTGTGGGTGCTGTGGACCGACTACTTCAAGGCCCCGCACTTCGAGAAGTACCCGCAGCTCAACGGCCTGTTCAACGAGGCGACCAAGCTCGCCGGCGCCGGTGGAACCAAGAGCACGAACGACCCCGCAGTCGCAGACCAGCTGATCGCCAAGATCGACGAGATCGCCGCGATCTTCTGGGAGACCAAGCAGGCCTGAGTGCGTGGGGCACCAGCCCCGCCCACTCGCGATGCCTGGCGTGGTGTGGCAGTTTCTCG
>CAYFLP010000196.1:0-4366 GCA_964344045.1 uncultured Bifidobacteriaceae bacterium | reverse complement strand
GCTCCACGGGCACGGCAACGGCCCCATCGCGGCGTTCTGCGATGCCCTCGCCACTCACCATGGCCTGGACGTGCGCGTGCTCGACTACGCCGAGCACGCGATGAGCGCTGGTGGCGACGCGAAGGCCGCTTCCTACGTCGAGTGCGCCGTCGACGGCAAGGTGCTGTGGGGCGTCGGCATCGACTCCTCGATCACGACGTCGTCCCTGAAGGCCATCGTCTCGGCCATGAACCGCGCCGTCCGCGAGGCCTGAGCACCCTCCCGCTCCACCAGCACCCTCCCGCTCCACCAGCACCCTCCCGATGCCTGGCGCCGTGTGGCACTTTTTCGGCCCGAAAACAGCCATATGACGCCAGGCATCGCGGGTGGGGGCGATCGATCGGTCGTGTTCGCGAGGCCTCAAGCGGCTTCGGTCGGCGCCTCGAACTGCGATTGGTACAGCCGGTAATAGGCGCCATGCGCCTCCATCAGCTCCTCGTGCGAGCCTTGCTCGACGATCGAGCCGTTCTCGAGCACCACGATCGTGTCGGCGTGCCTGATCGTCGACAGGCGGTGCGCGATCACGAAGGCCGTGCGTCCGCGCCGTAGCTCGGCCATGGCCTCCTGGATGAGGACCTCGGTGCGGGTGTCGACGGAGCTGGTCGCCTCGTCGAGGATCAAGATCGGCGGATCGGCGAGGAAGGCGCGCGCGATCGTGAGCAACTGGCGCTCCCCAGCGCTGATGTTGTCGCCGCCTTCGGTCAGCATCGTGTCGTAGCCGTCAGGCAGCGTGCGCACGAAGTGATCGACACGGCACGCGCGGGCCGCTGCCACGATCTGCTCGTCGGTCGCGCCCTGCGCGCCATAGGCGATGTTGTCGCGGATGGATCCCTCGAACAGCCAGGTGTCCTGCAGGACCATCCCGAAGCTCCTGCGCACGGCGTCGCGCGTCATCCGGGCCGCCGGCACTGCGTCCATGAGGATCTCGCCGCCGTCGACCTCGTAGAAGCGCATCAGCAAGTTCACGAGCGTCGTCTTGCCGGCGCCCGTCGGGCCCACGATCGCGACGATCTCCCCCGGTGACGCCTCGAGGCTGAAGCCTTCGATCAAGGGCACGTCCTCGACATACCTGAAGCTGACGTCCCGGAACTCGATGCGACCCTCGACGTCGTGCTGGCCACGTGCGTCAGGTGCATCAGGAGCCTCCTCTGGCGCATCGAGGAGCTCGAACACCCGCTCGGCAGATGCCATGCCCGACTGGAGCAGGTTTGCCACGCTCGCAATCTGCGTGATGGGCATCGTGAACTGGCGCGAGTACTGGATGAAGGCCTGCACGCTGCCGAGCGACATCGCGCCCGATGCCACCTGCAGTCCTCCGACCACCGCGATGGCGACGTAATTGAGGTTCGAGATGACCATCAGGGCCGGCTGGATGATGCCGGAGATGAACTGCGCCTTGAAGCTGCTCTCGTACATGCGCTCGTTCGACTCGTCGAACTGGCCCACCGAGGCGGACCGGTGCCCGAACACCTTGACCAGTTCCAGGCCCGTGTAGGTCTCCTCGACGTGGCCGTTCAAGGTGCCCGTCCACCGCCACTGGGCAGCGAAGTTCGGCTGCGAGCGCTTGGCGATGACCATGGTCACGGCGAACGAAAGCGGGATCGTGAGCAGGGAGATCACCGCGAGCAGCGGGCTGAGCCAGAGCATCATGGCCAGCACGCCGATCACGGTCAGCACGGCCGTCACGAACTGGGTGAGGGTCTGCTGCAGGGTGTTGGAGATGTTGTCGATGTCGTTGGTGACGCGGCTGAGCACATCGCCTCGCGACGTGCCGTCGAGGTACTTCAGCGGAAGACGGCCGATCTTGAGATCGACCTCTTCGCGCAGGCGCTGCATGGTGCGCACCGTGACTCCGGCCATCAGGAAGCTCTGCGCCCAGCTCAACAGCGAGCTCACTGCGTAGACCACCACGACGAGCGAGAGAGTCCGCGCCAGTGCGGTGAAGTCGACGCCCGCACCGGGAGTGAGGGTCATCGACGAGATCATGTCGGCGAGCGAGGTGTTGCCCTGCGCGCGCAGGGCCGCCTCTGCCTGCTGCTGAGTCACGCCCTCGGGCAGCTGCGAGCTCACCATTCCCGAGAAGATGATGTTCGTGGCATTGCCCAGGATCTTGGGCCCGAGGACGGCGAGCACGACACTGGCCGAGCCGAGCACCAGCACGACTCCCACGATCCAGGCCTCCGGCCGCAGGCGGTGCGAGAAGCGCCGCAGGGAGGCACGGAAGTCATGTGCCTTGGCGTCGGAGAAGACCATGCCCATCGGGCCGCCGGGACGGCCCATCGGGCCTCCTGGCCGGGCCATCGCAGAGTGCTGGCTCATCGCGACTCCTCCAGCAGCGCCTGCGAGGAGACGATCTCCCGATAGGCCTCGCAGGTCTCCAGCAGCTCGCCATGGGTGCCCTGGCCGACGATGCGACCGCTGTCGAGCACGATGATCGTGTCGGCGTGCATGATGGTGCTGACCCGCTGGGCAACGATGATCACCGTGCTGTCGTGGGTCGTGGCAGCGAGCGAGGCCCGAAGTCGGGCATCCGTCGCGTAGTCGAGGGCTGAGAAGCTGTCGTCGAAGACGTAGACGCGCGGCTTGCGCACCAAGCAGCGAGCGATGGCCAGGCGTTGTCGCTGGCCGCCCGAGAAGTTCACTCCGCCCTGCTCGACCGGGCTGTCGAGGCCGTCAGCCAGCTGCTCGACGAATTCGCCGGCCTGGGCCGTGCGCAAGGCCTCCCAGATGTCGGCTTCCGTTGCATCGGGCTTGCCGAACCGGACGTTGCTGGCAACCGTCCCGGAGAACAGGTACGCACGCTGCGGCACGATGCCGAACTGGCCCCACACGTCCTCCAGCCCGGCGTCGCGCACATCGATGCCGTCGATCCGCACCGCACCGCCGGTCGCATCCAGCAGCCTGGGCAGGAGGTTGACGAGAGTGCTCTTGCCCGACCCCGTGCCGCCAACGATCGCCGTGGTGCGCCCCGGCTCGAAGACGCACGAGATCCCTTCCAGGACTGGGTCCTCCGCGCCCGGATAGCTGAAGTAGACGTCGTCGAGCTCGACGCGCCCGGCAGAGAACGGGGCAGCCCCTGCGGTGCCGTCGGCGATCTCCGGCTCCTCGTCCAGCACGGCAACGATCCGCTCGGCCGACGCGGCGGCGCGCGGCACCATCATCATGGTCATCACGGCCATCATCACCGAGAACAGGATCTGCATGATGTACGACTGGAAGGCGAACAGGTTGCCGATCGGCATGCTGCCGTCCGAGACCAGGTGACCGCCGAACCACAGTGTCGCGACGAGTGCCAGGTTCATGATGAGCATGAGCACGGGGAAGATCAGCGCGAAGAGCCGGGTCACGCGCAGCGACACGTCGGACAGGGCCGCATTCGCCTCGTCGAAGCGTGCTTCCTCGAAGTCGGTTCGAACGAAGGCGCGGATCACCCGGATGCCGGCCAGGTTCTCGCGCAGGACACCGTTGACCCCGTCGAGGCGTGCCTGCACCGAGCGGAACAGCGGCACCGCCTTTGCCACCGTGATGCCGATGAAGACGAGCATGACCGGCACGGTCACGAGGAGCAGGCTCGACAGCTGAACGTTCTCGCGGACTGCCATGATGACGCCGCCCACGGCGGTGATGGGCGCAAGGATCATCATGGTCAGGCCCACCATGACCAGGGTCTGGATCTGCATGACGTCATTCGTCGTACGAGTGATCAGCGACGGCACGGTGAAGCGATGCAGCTGCGCCATGGAGAACTCCTCCACGCGGACGAAGAGATCGCGGCGCATGTCGCGTCCTACGCGCATGGACGTGCGGGCGCTGAAGTAGACGGTGCTGACCGCTGCCAGCCCGACCAGCACAGACACGAGCAGCATCACGGTGCCGATGCGGATGATGAAGCCCGTGTCGCCCGTGACGACGCCCTCGTTGATGATGCGCGCCATCAGGCTGGGCAGCACGAGGCTGCCGATCGCCTGGACGAGAAGCATGAGCATGATGGCCAGGAGGATCCATGCATGCGGCCGCAAGTACGTGCGCAGGAGGGAGACCATCTGCTACTCCTCAGGTGCCATGACTGCCGGAAGGCTGCTCCCCCTGCTGCGCTGGGCCCATGCTACGAAGACCACGACGGCCACTGCTGCGAGGACTGTCGACAGCGTAACCGGCTCGCCCAGCAGCAGGGCCGACCACAGCAGCGTCAGCAGGGCCTGCAGCTGCTGTACCTGGCCACCGAAGGCGGCGCCCGCCAGCGCCAGGCCCCGGTACCAGGCGAAGAAGCCCAGGTACATGGAGGAGACGCCGAGGAGGACAAGGGCACCCCACTCGTCGATCGTCG
>CAYFLP010000195.1:0-4399 GCA_964344045.1 uncultured Bifidobacteriaceae bacterium | reverse complement strand
TGAGCCGGCCCAATGCGCAACGGCCCGCGCCAGTTGCGTGAGACTTCGCACATGACGCAGGCCTCGGCGACTGTTCTGGTCGCTGACGATGACCGGGCGATCCGCAACGCACTCGATCGTGCGTTGCGGACGTCCGGCTATCGCGTCATCCTCACGGGCAACGGTGCCGAGGCGCTCATGTTGATCGAGGAGCGCGAGCCGGATGCCTGCATTCTCGACATCGGGATGCCGGGCATGAGCGGCCTCGACGTGACGCGGACCCTGCGCGCGCATGCGAACGAGGTTCCGATCCTGGTGCTGACCGCTCGGAGCGAGGTGGGGGCGCGCATCGAGGGACTCGATGCCGGAGCCGACGACTACCTCCCCAAGCCGTTCGACCTCGATGAGCTGAAGGCCCGCCTGCGTGCGCTCTTGCGCCGCATCCCGCAGGGTGCACGCGTGGGAGAGTGCCTGGGGATCCGGGTGGATCCCGTGAGCCGCAGGGCCTGGCGCGACGACACCGTCCTGGACCTCACGCGCATCGAATTCGACCTGCTCGAGGCCCTGGTGTCGCGGGCGGGCGAGGTGCTCACCCAGGAGTACCTCTACGAACGCGTGTGGGGCTATGACTTCGGGCGTGGCTCGAAGAACCTTGCCGTGTACGTGACCTACCTCCGGCAGAAGCTCGAGGCCGGAGGAGCTCCCCGGGTGATCCAGTCCGTGCGCGGAGTCGGCTACGTGCTGAGGGCGGAAGGCACCGCATGAGCATCCGCACGCGCATCGCGCTCGCCTTCGGCGTGCTCGTCGTCGCCGTCGCTGCCATCACGGGGCTGGTCGTCTACCAGTCGCTCGCGACGGGCATGGACCACGAGGTCGACCGGGCGCTGCTCAACGCTGCCCGTAGCTTCGCCACGTCTCCACCGCCCCTGGGGCAGCCTGGTGCAGGCGGGCCGCAGGCCGCGCCCGGCAGGCCACGGCCCCTCGTGCCCACGCGGGCCCTGCCGCCGGGCGCCGTCATCGAGCGCATCGACCTGCAGGGCGACGTGACCCGCATCGGCGGCACCTCAGCCGTCGAGTTGGAGACACAAGCCCTGCCCATCGACCTGAGCGCCCAGGGCGACACCGCGGCATCGCTCGCCGTCGGCGACAGCGTCCTGCGCGTTGTCACGGTGCCGGATCAGTTCGGCCGGGGGCAGGTGCGCGCGACCCGTGACATCTCCTATGTCGACAGTGCCCTGCAGGAGGCGCGCAGGACAGCCTTCGGTGTCTCGATCGGCGGGGGCCTTCTCGCCGCCCTCGTCGGCTGGCTGCTCGCTGCCGTCATCGTCCGCCCCCTTCGGCGCCTCACCGACACTGCTTCGGGCATTGCCGAGACGGGCTCGACCGACGCGCGCGTGCAGGTCGAAGGCAGCAGCGAGACGGCCAGGCTCGCCCGCGCCTTCAATGAGATGCTCGACTCGCTCGCAGCGGCGCGTGCGGCCCAGGTGCGCCTGCTCGAGGATGCCGCCCACGAGCTGCGTACGCCGCTCACGAGCATTCGCGCCAATGCCTCGATGCTCGAGCACTTCGTCAGCCTGTCGAGCGCCGATCAGGCATCGTTGATCGCCGATCTCCAGGACGAGTCGGCTGAGCTGGGCGATCTGGTCGAGCAGGCCTTGGTGCTGACGTCGTCGCGGGCAGTGCCCGAGATGGTCCTGGTCGACGTTGCCGAGCTCTGCCGGCAGGTGGCCGACAGGTATTCCCGAGCGGGGGTCGCCGTGACGGTGTCGGGAGAGGGCTCGACAGTGGGCGATGCCGCCCTGCTCCGCCGGGCCGTGGCCAACCTCATCGGCAATGCGTCGAAATTCGCCCCCGGCGGGAAGATCGAGGTAGTCGTGGACTGCGTCGGTGACATGACGAGGGTGAGCGTGCTCGATGACGGGCCTGGCTTCGCCGCGGGCACGCAGGCCCGTGCCTTCGACCGCTTCTGGCGCGACGACAGCGTTCGAGACGTGCCTGGCTCGGGCCTGGGCCTGTCGATCGTCGCCGATATCGCCGAGCGGCACGGTGGCTCCGCGGAAGCGGCGAATCGGCCCGAGGGCGGCGCCTGCGTCACGATCCGCCTGCCCAGGGCGGTTTCCTAGCCGCGGGCCGTGCCGTGCGGCCTAGAGTGTGGCCGTGCCGGCGCCCACGTCCCAGCAGGTGATCATCGGCATCGTGCTGGTCTTCGGGCTCGCCACCGCCTGCCAGGTGATCGCCCCGAGGCTGCGCGTGCCTGCGCTGCTGCTCTTGCTGCCCGCAGGCTTCCTGATGGGGCTGCTCGCGCCTTCGTGTCGCATAGACCGGGTACTGGGGGGCGCCTTCCCCATCCTCGTCGACTTCATCGTGGCCGTCATCTTGTTCCAGGGCGGCATGGGGCTCAGCAAGATCCCGCTGCACGGCCGCGATCGCGCTGTCGTCCGCACGCTGCTGTGGATGGGCGCTCCGATCACCGCATTGCTCGCGGCACTGGCAGCTCACTTCCTGCTCGGCCTGCAGTGGTCGCTCGCTGCCCTGCTGGGCGCGATCTTGTGCGTGTCGGGCCCCACGGTCGTCAACCCGATCCTGGCCGTCGCCCGTCCGAGCGATCGCGTCGAGAAGATCCTGCTGTGGGAGGGCACGATGCTCGATCCCCTGGGCGCCCTCGCTGCAGTGGTGATCTTCCAGATGGTCAAGGCGAGTGCCTCGTCGACCTCCCTCGGCGAGGGCATCGCGATGTTCGCCTTCGCGATCGTTGCAGCGGTCATCGCCACGGCCTTCGGCACGGCACTCTTCGTGATCGGGGGTCACCTGGTGCGGGGCAACGCGACGCTCGCCACCCAGGTGATGCTGGGCTCGGTCATCGTCACCTCGGGCCTGGTCAACCTGATCTCCGGCAGCAGCGGGCTCCTGGCCGCCTTGCTCTTGGGCATCGCGGCTCCGCGCGTCGCCAAGCGACTGGGCGCGGAGCCAGACCTGGGGGCACCCTTCTTCGACACGATCGTCTCCATCGGCATCGGCATCTTGTTCGTGTCGATCTCGGCCCTGGTGACCCTTGCCGCGGTCAAGTCCGTACTCGTTCCGGCACTCGTCATGGCCGTCCTGCTCATCCTCGTCCAGCGGCCCCTGGTCGCGGCACTGTGCACGCGCCGCGCCGGGCTCTCACGCAATGAGCGCATCTTCATCGGCTGGATGGACCCGCGAGGCATCGTCGCCGCGGCCACTGCATCCAGTGCCGGGGCCGTGCTCGTGTCAATGTCGTTCGCGGGCGCCGAGCGCCTGCTCCCGGCGGCATTCATCGTCATCGCCGTGACCGTTGCCGTCTACGGCCTGACTGCCGCTCCGGTTGCGCGCCTGCTTCACCTGCGTGCGAGCTAGATTGACCGCATCCGACGAAGGAGAGCCATGACCGTCCGCCCTGGAGATGTCCCCGCTGTTGCCCTGAACGACGGGACCTCCATCCCCCAGGTCGGCTTCGGCACCTGGCAGGTCCCACAGGAGATCTCGGCGCAGGCGACGCTGGATGCCCTCGCGACCGGTTACCGGCATGTCGACACCGCAGCGGTCTATGCCAATGAGGAGGGGGTCGGAGACGCGATCCGCCGCAGCGGGCTGTCGCGCGATGACATCTACCTGACCACGAAGCTGTGGAATCCCGACCAGGGTTACGACTCGGCGATGCGGGCCATCGACACCAGCCTCGCCAAGCTCGGCGTCGACCAGGTCGACATGTACCTCATCCACTGGCAGTGCCCGGACTTCGGCAAGTACACCCAGACGTGGCGGGCACTGATCGAGATGCGCGACTCCGGGCGTGCGCGCTCGATCGGCGTGTCCAACTTCGAGGCCACCGCACTGCGCGACATCATCGACGCGACCGGCGTGGTGCCGGCGCTCAACCAGATCGAGCTGCACCCGTGGCTACCGCAGGCACAGTTGCGTGCGCTGCACGCCGAGCTGGGCATCGCGACGGAATCGTGGAGCCCCCTTGCCTCTGGCGGCCTCATCGGAGATCCCGTGCTGTCGAGGATCGGTGACAAGCACGGCAAGACCACCGCCCAGGTCATGGTCCGCTGGCACCTGCAGCTAGGCCTCATCGTCCTGCCCAAGTCGATCACCCCCTCGCGCATTGCCGAGAACATCGACGTCTTCGACTTCGCCCTCGACGACGACGACATGGCTGCGATCGCCGCACTCGAATCGGGCCACCGCACCGGACCGCACCCGGACGAGTACCACGAGCTCGGCTGGTAGCCAGGCGCGCTCCGGCATGCCGCGCCTAGTGCGCTACTGCCAGTCGGCGATGAGATAGGCCACGCCGTAGCGGGCATCGTGGCGCAGCAGGCGGGGCTGCATGGGCTGCCGTGACTGCCCGGAGGCCGCACCGGCCAGGACCTGCCAGGGCGCGCGGCCGGCCGCGCGC
>CAYFLP010000194.1:0-4405 GCA_964344045.1 uncultured Bifidobacteriaceae bacterium | reverse complement strand
CCCATGGCGCTGAAAGCTGCCGCTCCGACGACGACCACCCAGGCAGGGGATCCTGTGCGAGCCAGGACCAGTAGCAGCAAGGACCCCGTGAAGCCGGCGATGGCGACGCTTCCAGCACGTGGGCCGCCCAAGCGCCTCATCAGCTGGGCAGCGAGGACCTTGGACCCCAGGACTCCGGCGGCTTCCGCGGGAACGAGAACGAGGGCTGCTTCCAGGGGGGAGAGGTCGTAGACGTATTCGAGTGCCACGGTGATGTACATCAGGGTGTCCGCGAGCGCGATGACCAGGACGCTGGCCAGGAGCAGGACCGTCGCCGCATTGCGCAGCGGTGCGCTGGACAGGGAGGGAGCGGGCAAGCGGCGGACGAGGGCGACGCAGGCAAGCAAGGCGACCAGCGCTGCACAGGCAGCAGCGAGTGTGCTTGGGCTGAGCCAGCCGTCATTGCGCGCCTGGTCCAGTGCCCGGGCGATCCCTGCCAGCGCCACGCCGGCAAGGATCAGGGTCCAGGGCTCGCCGAAGGGCTGACGGGGCCCCGGCGGCCGAAGCAGGGCGAGGGCGAGCACCGGGATGGCCAGCCCCAGCAGTGCCCATGCGCATGGCACTGCGCGCCAGGGCAGGCCC
The DNA here is from genome assembly GCA_964344045.1 of uncultured Bifidobacteriaceae bacterium. GTDB lineage: Bacteria > Actinomycetota > Actinomycetes > S36-B12 > S36-B12 > UBA10649. Next base: position 3,784 of record CAYFLP010000194.1, on the reverse strand, counting down.
TGCAGGCCCAGGCCCGTCACGGTGGGGACGATGAGATAGACGGCGGGATACACCATGCCGAAGCTCGTGAAGGCCGAGATGCGGGCCGGGCCGTGGGGAAAGGTCACTTGCAGCAGGCCCAGCGCCACGATCTGGATGGCTGTCGCGGCGGCGCCGGCCAGGAGAAGGCCCGAGGCGATCATCGGCATCGAAGCACCCGCGAGCACCAGAGCGGATCCGGCAACGAAGATCGCACCGGCCCCGATGATCACCCTGCGGTGTCCCCAGCGGTCGCCCATGTGGCCGGCGACGAAGACCACGAGGAGTGAGCCGATCGCTGGCAGGACGAGCGCTGTCTGGGCATCGTCGTCATCGAGGCTCAGTGCCTCGAGCATCGGCGCGAGCATCAGTGTCAGGCTCGCACCGACCACGAACGAGACGCCGACGATGAGGCAGATGCCGAGCGTGGTGCGGCGATCGCTCGTCATTGCCGTGCAAGCGTCATGGAGGCGAGCATCCGTGCCATGCCGCCCGCTGCATAGGTGCCCATCAAGTCCTGATGGGCCGCCCGGCCCTCCGCCATCGCGTGAGCGCCTTCCAGCTCGGCGGAGCAGCCAAGGTCGAGGGCAACGTCGCGAAGTTGGTGCACAAGTTCGCAGGCGAGGTCCGAGGCGGGCCGAGCCGCTCCGGAGTCATCCGTGATCAGGCGACCTCGTATGCCATCGCGCGTGGCTGTCCACCTGTTCTCGTGCGCGATGGCGTCGGCGAGCTGCGGTGCCGTCTCGCTGGCCGAGAGGGCGACGAGGCACTGCGCGATCGCTGCGATGCCCGCGATGCAGTCCGGATCGGCGAGCGCATCGCACACCCGGACTTCGACAGTGCCCAGGGCCGGCTGGAGGCGGATGTCCCACCAGGCATCCAAGGGTCCTCGCATGGCACCGGAGGCCGTGAACGCATCGACGAGGTCGCAGTACTCAGCCCAGCTGGCCCACTGCGGTGGCAGGCCCGAGCGCGGCACGCGGGTGAATATCGACGATCGCGTCGAGGCAAGTCCGGTGTGCTCCCCGCGGTACATCGGACTCGACGCAGTCATCGCGAGCAGGATGGGCAGGTACGGGGCCAGGTAGCGAGCAGCGCGAACCGCAGCGTCGCCGTCGGGGACGCCCACGTGCACCTGCAGAGCGCAGGTGTACAGGTCAGCGCACGTCCAGCGCAGGCTCTCGCGAATCCAGTCGTAGCGCTCCGAGGCGTTCATCGCCCCAGTGGTCTCGTCGATGGTCGGGTGGAGGCCCATGGCGAGGAGCCGGGCGGAATGCAGGCCCAGGGCGGGCGCGCAGGCGGCCGTGACGGCCCTGAGGTCGTCGGTGGCCTGGCGGACAGTGGCGCCGACACCTGACTTGATCTCCAGGCAGGCACTCGCGAGCTCGGTGCTCGTGCCTCCGCGCTGGCATTCCGTGCCGACGGCAGCGACGATCTCGGATGCGCAGTCGAGAGGCATGCCAGTCGTCGCATCGATGACGGTGGTCTCGAGCTCGATGCCGATGGTGTGCCCGACCGAGCCGGCAAATGGCAAGTCGGCCATGTCTGCCTAGGCCGGTACCACGTTGACCCACTGGCTGACGGCCCCGAATTGGTCCGGCTTTCCGAGCACGGTGAAGCTGACGTCGAAGCGCTGCCAGCCGACTCCCCTGGGCGTGAACGTGAAGGAGGCCGTGCCATGGGCGACGGGGATCGATGCGCTCATGGGGAATCCATTGACTCCGAACGAGACGGAGCCCAGGAGGCTGCTGGGGTACACGGTCGCCACGAGGGTGGACGGCACGCCGACGGTCATGGGAAGGGCTGCCAACTGGACGAGCGAGCCATTGGGAGTCGTGGTGATCGTCGTGGGCTGGCTGGTCACGGCACCGGACATCCCAGGCGCCGTCGACTGGAACACGGCCGTGAAGGAGTAGTCGGTCAGTTGAGTGGGCACCCACGGCGCCGATGCGGTGGCAGTGCCCGCCGATTCGCCGGGAGAGAGGCCGGCCGTCGCGATGACCTGGCCCGCCGCGTTGAGGAACTGCACGCCGCCCGACGGACGCGATCCGTCGCTGGACGTGACCGACGCGGACAGCCAGTTGTACTGGCCGAGGGCCGCGAGGGGCGGCGCCTGGATCGAGACGACAGACGTCGACGCGCTGGCGGCGGGAGCGAGTGTCACGAGCCCCGCACCGCTGAGTGCGCACGCGATCAGGACCGCTGTCGCCCTTCGAAGTGCCATGGTCCTCCTCTCGGGCTCGGGCCGTGCCGTGGCGCCAGGGTAGTGTTTCGGCGTGACGCGCACCGCATTTGACGTAGTCGGCAAGGACCGCTCGGTCGTCGTGGCCCGGATCAACGGGGAGCTCCGCGACCTTGCCACGCCGGTTTCCGACACCGACGTGGTGGAGCCGGTGACCGTCGACACGCCTGAGGGCCTGGCCGTCCTGCGGCATTCGGCCGCCCACGTGCTGGCCCAGGCGGTGCAGCAGGCCTTCCCGACGGCCAAGCTCGGCATCGGCCCGCCGATCAAGGACGGCTTCTACTACGACTTCGACGTCGAGTCCCCGTTCACGCCCGAGGACCTCGCGGACCTCGAGAAGCGCATGATCGCGATCGTGAAGTCGCGGCAGCGCTTCGCCCGCCGCGTCGTCACCGAGGACGAAGCCGTGCGCGAGCTGCAGGCCGAGCCCTACAAGCTTCGCCTGATCGGCAGCGAGGGCGGCGCCGACGTGATGGAGGTCGGCGGCACGGAGCTCACCATCTACGACAACCTCGACGCCAAGACCGGGGACCGCTGCTGGGGCGACCTGTGCCGCGGCCCCCATGTCCCCGACACCTCGTACATCGCGCCCAACGCCGTCAAGGTGATGCGCTCCGCCGCCGCCTACTGGCTCGGCGACCAGAAGAACGAGCAACTGCAGCGGGTGTACGGCACGGCCTGGCCGTCCAAGGAGGATCTCAAGGCCTACCTGACCTTCCTCGAGGAAGCAGAGAAGCGCGACCACCGCAAGCTCGGGGCCGAGCTCGACCTGTTCTCCTTCCCAGAGGAGATCGGCTCGGGCCTGGCGGTGTTCCACCCCAAGGGCGGCGTCGTGCGCCGGGTCATGGAGGACTACTCGCGCCGGCGCCATGAGGAGGCCGGCTACGAGTTCGTCAACACCCCGCACATCACCAAGGGCACGCTGTTCGAGCTGTCCGGGCATCTGGACTGGTACGCGGAGGGCATGTACCCACCCATGCAGCTCGACGGCGAGGTCGATGCGGAGGGGGTCGTGCGCAAGCAGGCGCAGGACTACTACCTCAAGCCGATGAACTGCCCGATGCACAACCTGATCTTCGATGCGCGCGGGCGCTCCTACCGGGAGCTTCCACTGCGGCTGTTCGAGTTCGGAACCGTGTACCGCTATGAGAAGTCCGGCGTCGTGCAGGGGCTCACCCGCGCGCGTGGCTTCACCCAGGACGATGCACACATCTACTGCACCAAGGAGCAGATGCCGGCCGAGCTCGACAACCTGCTCGACTTCGTGCTGGGCCTGCTGCGCGACTACGGCCTGACCGACTTCTACCTCGAGCTCTCCACGCGGGACCCGAACAAGAGCGTCGGCAGCGATGAGGTGTGGGTCGAAGCAACCGAGACCCTGCGCCAGGCGGCCGAGCGGCAGGGCCTTGAACTGGTGCTCGACGAGGGCGGCGCGGCCTTCTACGGGCCGAAGATCTCCGTGCAGGCCAAGGACGCCATCGGCCGCACCTGGCAGATGTCGACGATCCAGGTCGACTTCAACCT
>CAYFLP010000193.1:0-4406 GCA_964344045.1 uncultured Bifidobacteriaceae bacterium | reverse complement strand
GGGCGAGAACTCCCACGTCACTGCGGTCGTCCAATCGCATGGCGGCGCCGCGTGCGGCACGCGGTGCGGCCATCCGATGCCCCATGCGATCGGCAGTCGCATGTCGGGCGGGCTTGCCTGAGCGATTGTCGAGCCGTCGACGAACTCCACCATCGAGTGCACCACCGACTGAGGGTGCACGACGACGTCGATGCGGTCGAAGGGGATGTCGAAGAGCAGGTGCGCCTCGATCACCTCCAGGCCCTTGTTGACGAGGGTGGCGGAGTTGATCGTGACGAGCGGGCCCATCGACCATGTCGGGTGCGCGAGGGCCTGGTCGGGGGTGACGTCGTGCAAGTGCGATGCGGGCCACCCGCGGAAGGGGCCCCCGCTTGCCGTGAGCAGCAGGCGCCTGACCTCCGAACGCCTGCCGGACATCAGCGCCTGGGCCAGTGCCGAGTGCTCGGAATCGACGGGCACGATCTGGTCGACGGCGGCGATGGACTTGACCAGGGGGCCGCCAATGATCAAGGACTCCTTGTTCGCCAGCGCCAGTACCCGGCCGGCCTCGAGCGCGGCCAGGGTGGGCAGCAGGCCCGCCGCACCCGCGAGTCCATTGAGCACCACGTCGCACTCCAGGCGCGCGGCCCGGACGTTGGCATCGGCGCCCGTGAGCACCTCGATGCCGGCAAGGGCCGTTGCGGGGAACAGGGCACGGGCGCGCTCCCACGCCTCGGGCCAGGCGGCGACGCCGGCCGGATCGCCGATGGCCACGACGGGCACGGCGAACTGCGCCGCTTGGCGGGCGAGCAGGTCGACCGACGAGCCGGCCGTGAGTGCGACGACATCGAAGTCGTCTCGGTTGCGAGCGATGACGTCGAGGGCCTGCGTGCCGATGGACCCCGTGCTTCCGAGGATCACGACGCGCCTGGCCATGGGGATGCCTAGTCCTCGGTACCGGCAGGCTTGCCCTCGGCCGGGCCGAGGCCCGCCGCAGTGAGCATGCGCCGCAGGTCGGCGATCTGCTCCATCGTGATGTCCTTGCCGTGCGAGCGGTCGAACACCTCGGCCTGCCCGCCGACCTCGACGCGGAACCGGCCGTCGTGCTTCTCCTCGACCGAGCCCACGGCCTCAAGCAGGCTCACGGCATCGACCCAGCGGATGTTGTGGCTGGTGGGATGCGCGAAGAGCGCCGTCAAGGTGTCGCGGTGATGGTTGTTGAGGTCGTCCATGGCCACGTCAAGCCCTTCTCGTCCGCTGGCGGTTCGCACACGTACCGGCCAGCGTAGCCGTGCGCCTGCGCTGCTAAAGATCGAGGCCGGTGAGCACCATCACCTTGTCGTAGGTGAAGTCGTCCATCGCGTACTTCAGGCCCTCGCGCCCGACGCCGGACTTCTTGATGCCGCCGTAGGGCATCTGGTCCGCCCGGTACGTGGGCGCCTCGCCGATGATGACACCGCCCACCTCGAGCTCGCGCTGCGCGCGGAACGCGGCCTGGATGCTGTGGGTGAAGACGCCTGCCTGCAGGCCGAAACGCGTGTCGTTGGCGATCTCGATGGCCTCGTCGAACGACGCGACCTTGCGCACGGACATGACCGGCCCGAAGACCTCCTCCGTGCCGACCTTGCAGGTCGCGCTCACGTCGGACAGCAGGGTCGGCGCATAGAAGGCCCCATCGCGCTTGCCGCCGACGAGCACGGTGGCGCCCTGGTCGACTGCCTCCTGCACCCATGCCTCGACGCGCTCGGCAGCCTGCACGGAGATCATCGGTCCGACCATCGTCGCGGGATCCCAGACGTCGCCATTCGGCTGCGCGGCGACCTTGTCGGCGAGCACCGCGATGAACCGGTCGTACACCGCCTCATGCACCAGCGTGCGCTGGACGGCGACACAGGTCTGCCCGGCCTGGGAGTTCGAGAACAGCGCAATGCGCGATGCCGCCCAGTCCAGGTCGGCGTCGGACGAGTAGTCGTCGAGGACGATCGCTGCGGCATTGCCGCCGAGCTCGAGGAGCACGTGCTTGCTGGGATGCGCGGCCTGGATCGCGAAGCCGACGGGCTCGGACCCCGTGAACGAGACGACGGGCAGCCGCGGGTCTGCCACCAGCGCGGGGGCGACCTCGTTGCTGACCGGCAGGACGGACCACATGCCCTCGGGCAGGTCGGTGCCGGCGAGCATTTCGCCCATCAGCAGTGCGGAAAGCGGCGTGGCAGGGGCCGGCTTGAGGACGATCGGCGCACCGACGGCGATGGCGGGGGCGACCTTGTGCGCGCCGAGGTTCAGGGGGAAATTGAACGGGGAGATGCCCAGGACGGGTCCGTACGGGAAGCGGCGGATGATCGCTGCGCGCCCAGCGGCAGCCGGGTCGGTGTCCAGGCGCTGGAAGTCGCCGCCCCACCGACGGGCCTCCTCCGCCGCGAAGCGGAAGGTGGCGACAGCTCGCGAAGCCTCGGTTCGCGCCAGGGTGATGGGCTTGCCGTTCTCGGCCGTGATCAGCGAGGCAACCTCGTCGTGACGGCGCGCGATCTCGTTCGACACGTGCATCAGGGCCGCGGCTCGCTGGGCTGCGGTGGTCGCCTGCGCTGCCTTACGGCAGGCGTGCGCGGCGGCGACAGCTCGCTCGACGTCCGCGGCTGAGGGCACCGTGTAGGTGCCGACGACGGAACCATCGCCGGGGTGGTGCACGGCGATGGACTCGCCCTCGGTGACGGCCGAGCCGGCGATCCAGGAGGGCCAATGACGTGAGGTGTACGAGGCGGTCATGGCCCCACCGTAGCCAGGGGGCAGGCGCAGGCCTGCTACAAAGCGGCGTTCCTACGCCTCTGCGATGTCCACGACGGACAGTGCCTGCCACAGGTCCGCCCGGGTACCGGGGTCGTCCAGGCTGCGCTGCAGCACGTTCTCGACCCTGCGCAGGCGGTGCCGGACGGTGTGCCGGTGCACCCCGAGATCACCGGCCGCAGCATCCACCTGGCCGTTGCGGCGCAGCCACGCCCGCACGGTGGCGCGCAGTTCGGGGCCATCGGGCGAATCCTGCAGGGGCCCGAGCATGGCGATCGCCCAGGCGCGGGCCGTGTCGTGGTCGACCAGGCCCAGCACTCCCGTGGCCGCCTCGCTGCCGAACCACCGCACGCCCCGGCCGCTCGTCGCCGCCTGCCGGGCCTCGTCGAGGGCCCGCTGGACCCCCTCGGGGGCACGGAGGTCATGGGCGGCCGACAGGCCTATGGCTGCAACGCCGGCATCGGCGGCCACGAGTGCGAGCGTGGCTTCGTCCGGCTCGCCCACGAGGCCAGCCAGCAGCCCCGCGCCGGCCGGGCAGACAGCCGACCCGGGCCAGGAGTCGATGATGCGCTGGGCCGCATGCAGGTCGCTTCCGCGCACGGCAATGGCCCTGCCTGCCGACACGTCGATTCCCTGCAGTCCCAGGCGCTGCGCCGACCCGGGATCGAGCCCGACGGCACGGAAGTGGGCGAGCGCGAGCTCCCTCCACGCGGCAGGTTCGCCCGGCAGGCCTCCAGGCGTGGACCCATGCCACGACAGCACGGACACCGCGAGGTTCATCACCGCCTGGTCCGCAGTCGTCAGGCGCCGCGTGCTTCCCACGGCGAGGAAGCCGTCGGCGCTTCCGTGGGTGCCGATGGGGACCATGACCAGGTGCTCGTCTGCGGTCGACATCGAGGACGACGCCAGCAGGCCTCGCGGAAGGAGCCGCTGCACTTCATCGACCAGGTCATCGACGCGGTCCGCCGCCGCCGGCGGACTGGCGCACACCAGCTGCCCGGCACGCCCGAGCACCAGGACGAAACCGCCGACATGGCGCGCGAGAACACCGGCCACGCCTGCGGCGATGTCGTCCCCATCTGCCTTCAACGCCGCGCGGATGAGCTGTCGCTGGGCCTCGTAGCTCGCAGCCGACTCGGCATACTCCTCGGCGCTGAGCAGGCGCAGCACCGCCTTGCCGATGGCAACGAAGGGCACAGGTCGCGGCACCTCGAGGACAGGCAGGCCTCGTGCCGCGGCCTCGTCGAGCAGTGCCGACGGAATCTGCGGGTGATGGATGCCGACCCCGAATCCCAGTGCGGCCACGTCGGCGTCGGCAAGCCGGGCCACGTACTCGCGCAACTGGGCAGGGTCGTCCGCCAGGCCCATGCCCGTGGTCAGCAGCAGCTCGCCGCCGTCCAGCCACGGGACGGGGTCGGGCAGCTCGGATACCGACACCCAGCGCACCTGGCGGTCCAGGGCGGTCGACGTCGTGCGCACGACGAGGCCGAGGTCGGGCAGGGCCGCAACCTGGTCGACGGTGAGGGGCACGCGCACTCCTGGGGTTGCGTTTCGCCCAGCCGGACAGGCCAGGCGAGAAGATGCTCCAGTATGGACCACGCCAAGGCCCCGCCGCATGCCTACCGTTGTCGGCACACAACTGGTTC
>CAYFLP010000192.1:0-4406 GCA_964344045.1 uncultured Bifidobacteriaceae bacterium | reverse complement strand
AATGTGATCTGGCTCACACTGTGAGCGGGCCCGGACGGCTCAGGGCCCGGACGGCCCAGGCAGCGCAATGACCAGTTCCTCCCGGGAGACGGTCTGCAGCGCGCTGCCCGACTCGCCCATGAGGCGCCGCGACATCGACCAGGCGAACCGCCGAGCCTGCAGCACCGCCCGATCGGCGACCTCTCCTGCGAAGGTGTCGCTCACCGTGGCCGTCCAGGTCTCCAGCCAGCGATCGAGGAGCTCGGCAGTGAGCGGGTGCCTGTCGTGCAGCGCGACATGCACGTCGAGGACGTTGCCGTCATAGAGGCCGGCCCGGAAGAGCACGGTCATCCAGAAGTCGACCATCCGAGGCAGGTGCGCCCGCAGGTCAAGCCGGGCCACGTCGACGAACACCGGACCGAGCAGGTCATCGGCGAAGCAGCGGTTGTAGAAGTCCTCCACCAGCGTGGCCACGTCATCGCGACTGGCGATGTCGGACGGACTGGTCATTTCGCCAGGCTAGATCAGCCCGCCGACCGCCGGGAGGCCAGACCGGCAGCCAGTTCGAGAACCAGCAGGGCGGCGAGGCGCACCGTGCGGGCGTCCGGCGCATCGGCGGCCGCATCGATTTCCGTCAGGTCGACCGCTCGGACGCCCGGCGCCGACGCGCACAGGAAGGCCGCCTGGCGCAGCTCGTCCGCCGACAGCCCACCCGGAGCGGCCGCCGGGCACGCCGGCACGACGGAGCGATCGCATACGTCCACGTCGATGTCGACGTAGGTCCCTGCCGGCGCCTGCGCGACCTCCAGCGCCTGCGCGACGACGTCGTCCATCCCGCGGCGGCGCACCTCGGCACGCGTGATGACGGTGATGCCGTACTCACGGGCGCGCGCTGCGTACTCCGCCGAATTGGCAAAGTCGGCAATCCCGACCTGCACGATGCGCTCACCGGGCAATCCCGCCTCGACCAGGCGGCGCACCGGCGACCCGTTGCTCCTGCCATCGCGGAGATCGAAGTGCGCATCGAATGTCACCAGGCCCGCATGGGGAAGCTCTGCGCCGAAGAGGCTCGCCATGACGGAGTAGGTGATCGAGTTGTCACCGCCCAGGGCAACGAGGAGCTCGTGCGCCGGCAGTGCCCGCAGAGCGGTCGCCACCCGGGCTTCGCCGTCATCGAAGTCCGGCTCGTCGACATTGCCGGCATCCAGCACCGCGACATCCGCAACGTCAACGCCCGTGGACATCGCGTAGGTCGAGTACCGCAGCAGCGCACTGCGCACGGCATCCGGCGTCGTATTCGCCTGCGTCGCGCTGATGGAGGTGCGATGGGCGGGCACGCCCAGGACAACGAGCTCGGGGCTGGCGCACTCCGCAGCAAGCCAGTGGGCGGCCCGGGGCCAGCGCGGATCCTCGGTCATGTTCACGCTCGCTCGGCCGCAAGCAGCCGTTCGTGGATCTTGCGCGCCTTGGCGATGCCGGCGTCCTGCCCGATCAGCACGTCCTGCTCGCCGGCCGGCCGGCTCTGCAGGCCAAGCTCCTGCAGCCTCATCGCATCGGCATCCTCCTGCAGGACCACGCGCAGGCCCTCGACCAGCGCCTCGGTCGCCTCGGTGGAGTCCATGCCGAAGTTGCGGCAGAACGCGTAGTAGTAGTGGCAGCTATGGGCGTCGATCGGCGTGATGCCGTTGAGCACCTTGATGAGGTAGCCCTCCTCGCGCGGACGCCCGGGCCCGGTGATGCCCGAGTGCAGGATGTGGAACGAGGGCACGTGGAACTCGGTCGCATGGAAGCGGTCGACGAGGCCGGTGATGCCCATGGTCGACGAGTACAGCGGAGGGGCATCGACGCCTGGCATCAGGCGGTCTGCGGTGACGATGTCGCCGTCGACGGTGACGGTCAGCCCGTGCTCGTAGATGTAGTCGTCGCCCACCGTGGACAGGTGGATGAAGGACTCGTGCGTGAGGTCGAGCAGGTTGTCGTTCACCAGCTCGGCTCGTGACTCGAAGTGGAAGGAGTGCGTGACGGCCACCCAGTCCGGCGAGTTCATGAAATGGGTGTCCGGGACCTTGGCCTCGTCGACGGCTCCCTGGTCGCCGAGCCAGATCCAGATCCAGCCGTCCTTCTCGACCAATGCGTAGGACGCAACGCGGGTGCGCGGCGGGATGATCTCCTGCGCAGGAATGCGCGAGCACATGCCGTCGGTGCCGAACTCGAAGCCGTGGTACCCGCACTGGATCGCATCGCCCACGAGCACGCCGGCCGAGAGCGGGTAGGCCCGGTGCGCGCACCTGTCCGCGAGTGCCACCGCGGTGCCGTCCTGCTTGCGGAACAGCACAACGGGCAGTTCGCAGATCACCTTGCGCACAGGCGTGCGCGAGACCTCGTGCGACCACGCGGCGACGTACCACGTGTTGAGGACGTAGTCAGCCATGGCAATACCTCACAGGGTCACTCTCGCAGCAGGGGGAACAGCGGGCCGTCCATGGGCGCGCCTGCGGGCAGTGCATCGACCAGTCCGCCGAACTCCGGCGACGTCACCCACGGACGCGGCGCATGGACCATGTCGTCGCCGAGGAATCGCAAGGAGAAGGCGCGTCGACGCGTGGGCCCGGGCACGCCGTAGGCATGATGGATGGTCAGCATGTGGAAGTAGACGGCATCGCCGGGCTCCATGGCCCAGCCGCGGACGTCGAAGGCCGTCCGATCGGCCTCGATGTCGGGTATCTCGTGCAAGGAGCCCTCGGGGAACCACTTCGCCTGGTTGTCCATGAAGGTGCGCGGCATCAGCCAGCCCATGCCATGGCTGCCGGCCAGGAATTCCAGCGTCGACTCGGCCGCGACCGGGTCGACCGGAGCCCACATCGAGCAGTTCACGAAGCCGTCGACGTTGTAGTACGGCTGGTCCTGGTGCCAGGGGGTCACCTGGCGGGTGAACGGCTCCTTGACCAGCGTGTGGTCGTGGAACAGCCGGACTGTCCCGCCATGCATGAGCTCGCGGGCCGCGTCGGCCGCCTGCGAGTCGAAGGCCAGGGCCGAGAACTCCTCGATGTCCTGCCAACGGCAGAAGTCCTCGGCGAAGCGCCCGGGATCGTCGGGGAGGCTGGCGACCTTGAACATCGGCCCGGGGTCGGCCAGCACCCGCTCGATGCCCCGCTCCATGAGCGCAACCTCGTCAGGGGTGAACAGCCCGCGCACGATCAGCACGCCGTCGCGGTGGAAGGCCTCGACGTCCGCGTCCGACAGCACCCGTCCGGTGACATCCGCGCTGGTCATGGACTGACCGTAAACCGCACCTGCCCGGCACCGCCCAGCAATAGCGACAGATCGTGGGCGCCGCGCGTGACGGCTGACGCCAGGGCGGCTCGCTGGCCGGACGCCAGGCGGGGTGCATGCACGGTGACGCCCACCGATGCAGCGGGCCTGCCCTCGCGGTCAGTGCTGCTGGCGGCCACCGACGCGAATCCACTCGCGACCATGCCTTCCTCCACCGATACTCCTGCCCGTCGCTCCTGCGCGAGCAGGCGAGTCAGCGCGGCCGGCGTGAGCGGGCCCACCCCGGTGCGGTCCACGAAGGAACGTCCGTCGGGGAAGAGCGCCCGCACCTGCGCCGCCGGAAGGAGCGCGAGCATGGCCCGGCCGGATGCCGTCAGGTTCGCGGGCAGCCTGACCCCGACCTCGGCGACGATGGAGAAGGCCCGCGGCGTCGACGTAGTTGCCACGTAGAGCGTCTCGCGACCGTGCAGCACTGCGCAGTGCACCACCGCGGGCAGGTCTGCCGGGAGCCGACGGGCCACGGACCGCAGCACCTGCGGGGCAAGCCTTTGCAGCGGCTCCTGGCGCAGGTACGCGGTGCCGATCTCGAAGGCCGCCACGCCCAGGCCCCAGCGCTGCTCGCCCGGGTAGTGCACGACGAATCCGTCGTCCGCCATGGCCGTGAGCAGGTGATAGGCCGAGGAGCGGGGAAGACCCACGTCGCGCGCGATGACCGCGGCTGGCACAGGCCCCGGAGCGGCCGCCAGGCAGCGCAGGATCGCCATGGCCCTGCGGGCCGCCGTGGCATCCGCCATATCGCTCCAATGTCTGGGATACCAGACACTATCTCGTCCGGATGCCTGGCCACCGCACTGCAGCAGGGCTTGCATGGGCCCATGACCACGACAGCATCCGGCCCCCGTCCCGTCCGCGCAGCCCGAGGCACCGCGCTCACCGCCCAGGGGTGGCAGCAGGAAGCGGCCATTCGCATGCTGATGAACAACCTCGATGCCGAGGTCGCCGAGCATCCCGATGAGCTCGTCGTCTACGGCGGCACGGGCAAGGCGGCGCGCAACTGGGCCTCGTTCGACGCCATGGTGCGCACGCTCACCACCTTGAAGGACGACGAGACGATGCTCGTGCAGTCCGGCAAGCCCGTCGGCGTCTTCCGCACC
>CAYFLP010000191.1:0-4407 GCA_964344045.1 uncultured Bifidobacteriaceae bacterium | reverse complement strand
CGCGGCCGACACCAGTCCCGCAGTCACCGACTCGCCCGTGGCAAGGGTCCAGCCGCGGGCGGTGCACTCGTGCACGATGGCCGTTGCGAGCGCGAGGCCGCTATCGGCGGGCATGGGCCGCCTGACGCAGTCGTTGGGCACGCACGGCGTAGTCGATGCCAGTCACTACGGTCAGGACGACGGCGACCAGCATGACCAGCGCCGAGGCGGCGTGCCACCACTGCCACGGGGAATCGACCAGGTACATGGTGATCGCGATGGCCTGGGCGAGGGTCTTCGCCTTGCCGCCGCGGCTCGCCGGGATGATGCCGTGCTCGATGACCCAGAACCGCAGCAACGTGACACCGGCCTCGCGCACGAGGATCACGATCGTCACCCACCAGGCGAGATCGCCCAGCCAGCTCAACCCGATGAGCGCCACCGCCGTCAGGGCCTTGTCGGCTATCGGGTCGGCCACCTTGCCGAAGGAGGTCACCAGCCCGTAGCGCCGCGCCACGGCACCGTCGGCGAGATCGGTTGCCGACGCAAGGACGAACACGACCGCTGCCCACGCTCGGGCCGTCTGCGAGTCGGACTGGGCGAGCAGGATCGCCAGTACGGGAACGGCCACCAGCCGCAGCAGGGTCAGGCCGTTCGCCGCGTTGACCCAGGACGCAGAGCTGGCAGGGTCGCCCGCATGGTCAGGGACGGGTCCCTTCATCGAGCGGGGCCAGCGCTTGCGACGGGCTCGGCGATCAGGTCGACGCCCTCGGTGTCGATGACGATCGCATCGATGAAGGTGCCCGCCTCGACGTCGACGCCAGGCAGCAAGGTGGCCCCGTCGTCCGGGCCCTGGTGCTCCGAACGCCCCACGGAGACGGCCTCCACGTCGTCGCGATCGACATACTCGACCAGCACGCGCACCTGGGTGCCCACGCGGTCCTCAGCCCGCTGCGCCATCAACTCCTCGACGAGGGCACTGACCTCCTCCACGCGCGCGTGGATGACGTCGGGGTCGAGCTTTCCCGACAGGCCCTCGGCCTCCGTGCCGTCCTCGTCCGAGTATCCGAAGACGCCTACGGCATCCAGGCGAGCCTCCGCGAGGAAGCGCAGGAGATCGTCGAACTCCTCCTGGGTCTCGCCGGGAAACCCCACGATGACATTGCTGCGAATGCCGGCCTCGGGTGCGAGTCGACGGATGGTCGCAACGAGTTCGAGGAATTCCCCGACGCCCCCGAACCTGCGCATGCGGCGCAGCAAGGTGCTGCTCGCATGCTGGAAGGAGAGGTCGAAGTAGTTGGCGACGGCGGGCGTGCGGGCCATGACCTCGAGCAGTCCGGGCCTGACCTCGGCCGGCTGCAGGTAGGCCACGCGCAGCCTGTCGATGCCCGTGCTGTCGATCATGAGCGGCAAGGTCTCCTCGAGCAGGCGCAGGTTGCCGAGGTCCTTGCCGTAGGAGGTCGAGTTCTCGCTGACCAGGACCACCTCGCGCACGCCTGATTCGCGCAGCCATGCGATCTCGGCGACGACATCCTGCGGCGGCCGCGATACGAACGACCCGCGGAAGGACGGGATGGCACAGAACGAGCAGCGGCGATCGCAGCCCGAGGCGAGCTTGACCGGGGCAACCGGGCTCTCCTCAAGCCGACGGCGGAGCACCGGAGGCTGCCAGGCAGGGCCGGCCTGCTCAGCAGCGGCGCCAGTGGCACCTGCTGCATCGCCGTGGCCTGGCACCTGCGCGCCGGCGGCCGGGCGGTCGACGGGGCTGATCGGCAGCAGGAGTCGCCTGTCACGGGGAACATGCGCTTCGGGCACCTCGCCACGGACGATCCCGAGCAGGGTCGCACTGATGTCGGAGTAGTCGTCGAATCCGAGCACGGCATCGGCCTCCGGGAGCTGGTCGGCCAGCTCCGCGCCGTATCGCTCAGCCATGCAACCGACGGCGACTACGGCCTGAGGGCCCGAGGCACCGTCCTTGAGGTCGGCGACGGCGAGGATCGTGTCGATCGAATCCTTCTTGGCCGCCTCGACGAACCCGCAGGTATTGACCAGCACTGCGTCGGCCCCGGCCGGGTCATCGACGAGCAGCCATCCGCCGGCAGCCAGGCGGCCCGCCATCTCCTCGGAGTCCACCTCATTGCGCGCGCACCCCAGCGTGATCATCGCGACGGTGCGCTGCCCAGTGGTCTCCTCGCTCACGGGGCCAGCCTACGTGGGGGACGCGCGCGGGCCTGGCCTCCAGTGGCCGTTCGCGCGGTGCACATGCCCGCTAGCGGCCGTGGCCTCGCTGATCGGCCTCGAAGGCATCGACGAGAGCGTCAGGATCCAGCCCCACCACGGGCGCAATGGTGCGCAGCTGGCCCCGTGCGTAGACGGTCCCCCCGCAGTGGCTGAAGTCGTCGCCCTCCATGGCGAGGAGGATCGATGCACGCAGCTTGGTCACGGACGCAACGTCGTCCACGCTCAAGCCCCTGGACTCGCGCGCAGCGCGCATCAACTCACCGGCCGTCATCGATGCCTCCCAGGCACCCAGGGTAGTTCGGGCAGCCGTTCCGCGCGGCCTTTGCGCTAAGCGGATCCGCCACGAATGGTCACCAGAACGGACGACAGCTCATCGGCGCTCACGAGAACCTCGCGGGCCTTCGAGCCCTCGCTCGGGCCTACGACACCCCGGGACTCCATGAGGTCCATGAGCCGGCCGGCCTTGGCGAAGCCCACGCGCAGCTTGCGCTGGAGCATGGAGGTGGAGCCGAATTGGGTCGACACGACGAGCTCGACTGCCTGGAGCAGCAAGTCCATGTCGTCGCCGATCTCCTCGTCGATCTCCTTGGTCGAGGTCGGAGCCGCGACGACCTCCTCGAGGTACTGGGTCTCCGACTGGGCCTTGCAGTGATCCACGACGGCATGGATCTCGGCCTCGGACACGAAGGCGCCCTGAATGCGCATCGGCTTGTTGGCACCCATGGGCAAGAAGAGCCCATCTCCCTGGCCGACCAGCTTCTCCGCGCCAGGCTGGTCGAGGATGACGCGGCTGTCTGCGAGGCTCGACGTGGCGAACGCCAGGCGGCTTGGGACATTCGCCTTGATCAGGCCGGTGACGACATCCACGCTGGGCCGCTGGGTGGCCAGCACCAGGTGGATGCCTGCCGCGCGCGCGAGCTGCGTGATGCGGACGATGGCGTCCTCCACGTCGCGGGGCGCGACCATCATCAAGTCCGCGAGCTCATCGACGATGACCAGCAGGTAGGGATACGGCTCGATCACGCGCTCGGTGCCGGGCAGTGGCTTGACCTTGCCCGCCCGGACGTCCTTGTTGAACTGGTCCACGTGGCGGTACCCGAACTGGGCCAGGTCGTCGTACCTGCGATCCATCTCCTTGACGACCCACTGCAGTGCGTCCGCAGCCTTCTTCGGGCTGGTGATGATCGGGGTGATGAGGTGCGGAACGCCCTCGTAGGCCGAGAGCTCGACCCGCTTGGGATCCACGAGGATCATGCGCACTTCCTCCGGGGTCGAGCGCATCAGGATCGAGATGATCAGGCTGTTGATGCAGCTGGACTTGCCTGCGCCGGTGGCGCCCGCGACGAGGATGTGGGGCATGCGGGCCAGGTTCGCCAGGACGAATCCGCCTTCGACGTCCTTGCCTAGCGCTGCGCCCATCGGGTGCGTCTCGCTGGTTGCCGTGCTGCTGCGCAGTACGTCCCCGAGCGCGACGAGCTCGCGGTCGGTGTTGGGGATCTCGACGCCGATGGCCTTCTTGCCCGGGATGGGGCTGAGGATGCGAACGTCGGCGCTCGCGACTGCATACGCGATGTTCTTGCTCAGGGCCGTGACCCGCTCTACCTTGACGCTCGGACCGAGCTCGATCTCGTAGCGGGTGACGGTCGGTCCCCGTTGGAAGCCGGTGACCTGGGCATCGATGCCGAACTGCTCCATGACCTCCGTCAGCGCGGCCACGACCTGGTCATTCGCCTTGGTTGCCGCCTTGTGCGCAGGCCCGCCCTTGAGCAAATCCCTGCGGGGCAGCTGGTACGCACGGGCCTTGCGCCTCGGGCGGGCAGGCGCGCCTGCACTTGCCGGGGCCGCCTCGACCACGACTGTCTCGTGGCGTGCGCTGTGGCCGGCCGGGGCCAGCACCACGGGCACCTGCTCCTCGTCGGGCTCCTCGTCGGGCTCCAGGCCGGCAAGGAGCACGGCCGCCGGGCGATCCTCGTCCTCGAGAACCGTCGTGACATGGACATCGTGGGCAGCGGGGTCCGCAAAGCCCGTAGGCGAATGGAAGCCCTCGGGTTCGCTGGGCCAGTCTTCGTCCGCGTCAGCCTCCGCCGAGGACTCATCTGCCGAAGCCTGATCCGCATGACGACGCCGTCCGGTGACCAGGCCCACGGCACCGCGCGAGCCGCGCAGTGCAGCCGCCTTCACCGAAGC
>CAYFLP010000190.1:0-4419 GCA_964344045.1 uncultured Bifidobacteriaceae bacterium | reverse complement strand
CCCCAAGGCCAAGCGCATCGAGTTCCGCGTGCCGGACCCGTCGTGCAACCCGTACCTGGCGATGTCGGCCATGATGATGGCCGGCCTGGACGGCATCAAGAACCGCATCGAGCCGATGGCACCGGTCGACAAGGATCTCTACGAGCTCCCGCCGGACGAGGCCGCCAACATCCCGCAGGTTCCGGGCTCGCTCTCGGCAGTGCTCGATGCACTCGAGAACGACAACGACTACCTGCAGGCCGATGGCGTCTTCACTCCCGACCTAATCGAGACGTGGATCGACTACAAGCGCGAGCAGGAAGTCATGCCGATCCAGCTGCGTCCGCACCCGTACGAGTTCGAGCTCTACTACGACATCTAGTCGTCAGGACTCCCGCGCGTCGATTCGCCTCGCGCGCACGGGACACGAAAGGGCGGTCACCTTCGGGTGGCCGCCCTTTTCGCGCATGCCCGGGGGGATACTGGCGCCATGCAGCCCACGACCCGCTCCGTGACGGGCTGGCTCCTGGTCGCACTCCAATTCATCCTGCTCGCCGGCATCGTCGTGTCACCACGACGTGATGCTGCAGGCGCCTGGATTGCCGCCGGAGCAGTCGTCGCAGCCGCGGGGGTGTGCGTGATGGGGTGGACCTTCGCCTCGCTGGGCAACGCGCTCACGGCAACGCCGGTGCCGCGCGAGGGTGCGTACCTGCGCACGACGGGCCCCTTCGCACGGGTGCGGCATCCCATCTACCTCGGACTGCTCCTCGCCGCATGGGGCTGGGTTCTCGCGTGGGGCGGCTGGCTCACGCTGGCGTGCGCGATTGCGCTTGCTGCACTACTGGCCGTCAAGGCCAGGTGGGAGGACTCCATGCTCCACGCGGCCCACGGCGACGCGTGGGAGTCATGGGCCAAGCGCACGCCCATGATCGTGCCGCGCCTGGCGCGTCAGTCAGGCTCGCGGCCGTAGAACAGCCGCTCGAACACCGCACGCGCCCGGCGGGTGATGCGTCGGTAGTCCTCCAGAAGCCGTCCCGGGTCGTCCGCCGGGTAGCCGAGGACGTAGGCGATGGCCCGCAGGTCGCGAACGTCCGTGGGCACCATGTCGCTGGCATGTCCCTTCACCAGCATGATCGAGTCGCGGATTGCCGTCGCCAGTCGCCAGGCATGCGCGAGCGCCTCCGCGTCCGAGCGGGCGATCAGGCCTGCATCCTGAGCGGCCTGCAGCGCGGCCAGGGTACGGGTGGTGCGCAGCCCCGCGACCAGCCCGGCGTGCTGCATCTGCATCACCTGGACGATCCACTCGACATCGCTCAGCCCACCGCGCCCGAGCTTGGTGTGCAGTGTCGAGTCGGCGCCACGCGGCAATCGCTCCGATTCCATGCGGGCCTTCAGCCGGCGCACTTCCGTCAGCTCGTCGGCGGACAGCCCTCCCGACCAGCGCAAGGGGTCGATCAGCTCCAGGAAGCCGGCTCCCAGCGCCTCATCGCCCGCGATGAAGTCGGCGCGCAAGAGCGCCTGTGCCTCCCACGTAGCCGACCAGCGCTCGTAGTAGGACGCATAGGACGAGAGCGATCGCACGAGCGGACCGTGCTTGCCCTCCGGCCGCAGGCCTGCATCGACATCGAGTGGCGGATCGCTCGAGGGCGCCATCAGCAGGCGGCGGAGTTCTTCTGCCAAGGACGTCGCGGCACGCGTCGCATCCTCTTCCGCTACGCCCGGCCGCGGCTCGAAGACGAACATGACGTCCACGTCGCTGCCGAACCCGAGCTCGCGACCCCCGAAACGGCCCATGCCGATCACGGCGAAGGCGATGGAGTCCTCGCCCGCACCCGGCACGGTCGAGCGTGCCACGTGCAATGCTCCTTCGATTGTCGCCTGGGCGACATCGGTGAGCGCAGGGCCGCTCACGTCGACGTCGGACACGCGCAGCAGGCGGGCCACCGCGATGCGCAGGAGCTCGCGCCGGCGCAGCGAGCGGATGGCGGCCACGGCCGCGTCGGGCGAGTCATGGCGCTCGGCAATGGAGGCGGCCTCGACAAGCAGCATGGCCAGTGACTTCGACTGGAGCTCGGAGTCGTCGGCCAACATGCGCACGCTCTCCGGCGCGCGCATCAGCATGTCGGTCACATACCGGCTCGTCGACAGTACGCGTGCCAGTCGCTCGGCGGACAGCGACTCATCGCGCAGCAGGCGCAGGTACCACGGTGTGGAGCCGAGCTCGTCGCTGATGCGCCGGAAGCCGAGCAGGCCCATGTCCGGATTCGGGGCGTCGGCGAACCACCCCAGCATCACGGGCAGGAGCGTGCGCTGGATGGCCGCTCGCCTGCTCACGCCCGAGGTCAGGGCCTCCAGGTGCCGGAGGGCGCTCGCCGGATCGATATAGCCCAGGGCCTCCAGCCGCTGGCCGGCCGCTTCCATCGTCAGGCGCGCCTCACCTGCATCCAGGCGCGCTACGGCCTGCAGGAGCGGTCGGTAGAAGAGCTTCTCGTGGATGCGGCGTACCTCGCGAGCGCGGCCCTTCCACGCTTCCGTGAGCTCGCCGACCGGGTCCTGCCGGTAGCCCATCGAGCGGCCCAGCCGGCGAAGGTCGGTCTCGGCATCGGGCATCGTGTGCGTGCGGCGAAGCTGGTAGAGCTGGATGCGATGCTCGAGCGTGCGCAGGAAGCGATAGGCGTCGGCGAGTGCCGAGGCATCGCCGCGTCCGACGTATCCCCACGTGGCGAGGGCCTCGAGCGCGACGAGGGTCGTCGCACTACGCAGCATGACGTCGCTGCGGCCGTGCACGAGCTGCAGCAACTGCACCGAGAACTCCGCATCGCGCAGTCCGCCGGGCCCTAGCTTGAGCTCGCGCTCGGCGATGCGGGCAGGCACGTGCTGCTCGACGCGGCGGCGCATGGCCTGCACGTCCTCGACGAATCCGGGGTGGTCGGCCGCACTCCACACAAAGGGCGCCACGGCATCGACATAGCGCTCCCCCAGCGACTGGTCACCGGCGGAGGGCCGCGCCTTGAGCAGCGCCTGGAACTCCCAGGTCTTGGCCCATCGCTCGTAGTAGCCGACATGCGAGTCGATGGTGCGCACGAGCGCGCCCTGCTTGCCTTCCGGTCGCAGGGCCGCGTCCACCTCCCAGATGGTTCCCTCGGCCGTGGCCGCAGTGCATGCACGCATCAGGCCCGTCGCCAGCGAGGTGGCGGCGCTCAGCGCCTGCTCCTCGGTGGCGCCGTTGGCCGGCTCGGCGACGAAGATGACGTCGACGTCGCTCACGTAGTTGAGCTCGCGGGCACCGCACTTGCCCATGCCGATGACCGCGAGCCGGCAGTTCTCCCAGGTGCCCCCCGACTCGGCCCGCGCAATTGCCAGGGCAGTCTCGAGCACGGCGTCAGCGAGGTCGGCGAGCCATGACGCCACCGCGTCCATGCGCGCCATGCCGCTGAGGTCGCGCGTGGCGATGCCGAGCAGGTGCAGGCGATACGAGACTCGCAGGGCATCGAGGGCTGCGGTGCCGGTCATCGCAGCGACGGGATCTTGGGCCAGGGGGTCAGCGCCCACGCTGGCGAGCATCGCTGCCCGGACCTCGCGAGCGGCAGGAGCCTGCGTCAGCCCTTCTGCGTCGGCCAGCACTTCCCACGCCTCGAGGTGGCGGATCATGAAGTCGCCGAGTTCCTGCGACATGCCGATCACGTCGATGACCCGGCGCCTCACATCGGAGTCGGCGAGCAGCGCGCCCACGAGTCGGCGCCACTGCTGCTCATCGCATGCCTCGAGCAGCCGGACGAGCAGCAGCAGGGCCATGTCAGGATCCGCGGCAGTCCCCAGGTCGCCCAACAGGCCGTTGCCGTCGCCGTCCTGCGCGTCGAGAAGGGGTGCGAGGCGCTCGCTGTCGAGCAGGCGGGCTGCCCGGTCGAGCTCGGTGAAGCCTGCCCTGATCAGCAGGCTCGTGCGGGAGGCGCGGCGGTCTGCATTCACGCCTGCACCCGCGCCGACTGCGCCTGGCACTCGAAGACCAGCTGCGCCCACGCGTGGGTGAACGGCCGCCAGGCGGCGACCAGGCGTTCGTCGTAGGCCGCGACCTCGTCGGCGGCAGTGAGCGGATCGGCCCCGGACCGCTCCAGTGCCTCATCGACGTAGCCCGCCCACCACCGGAACACGTCGCCGTTGATCTCCGGATGCAACTGCAGGCCGTACGACGACGTGCCCACGCGGTAGCCCTGCACCACGCACGCGTCATTGGTGAGCAGCAGCTCGGCTCCGGGCGGCAGCTGGGCGACGTGGTCCTGGTGCCACTGGGCAGCAGGGATCCGTCCGTCCGCGAGGGCGGCCACCGCCCCCATCACGGGATCGGCAGCGCCCTGCGGGGTCCTGCGGACGAACGCCAGCCCGATCTCGGTGGTGGCGGCGACCGTTACATGACAACCCGTCGCCTCGGCGAGCACCTGG
>CAYFLP010000189.1:0-4500 GCA_964344045.1 uncultured Bifidobacteriaceae bacterium | reverse complement strand
TCCTCGAGCGGCTGCTCATGGAAGAGCAGGCCGAACTCATCGAGCTGGCGAAGGTGATCTGCGTCCGACCGCTTGTAGGCCTGGTTCGCGTCGGTCTGCAGCAAGATGTCGGGCCAGCGGCGCCGGACAGCGCCGACGGGCTCGAGGTCCCAGCCCGGCTCGATCTTGAGCTTGATGCGCAAGTAGCCCTGGGCCAGGTAGCCCCCGACCTCGTCGAGCAGGGCATCGACCGACTCCGTGGTCGGGATGCCCACCGACACCCCGCTGTCGACGAACTCCTTCGTGGCACCGAGATAGGAGGCAAGCGACTGGTCGCGCTCGCGCAGCCAGGCATCGAGCATCGCGGTCGACAGCGCGGTCTTCGCCATCGGATGCCCCCGCACGACGCGCAGCGCCGAGCGCACGTCGTGCGGATCATCACCGCACTCGGCGAGCGCAGGGACCAGGTGGCGGCCCATGACGTCGATGGCCATGTCGCCGTACTCGTAGCTGTAGCCGGGCCACGACATCGTGACGCACTCGCCCCAGCCGCTCGCGCCGTCGGATGTCACTGCCTCGACGAGGATCACATCGCGCACGACCTCGGTGCCGAAGCTCGTGCGGAAGGGACGCACCAACGGGATGCTGATGCGATGCAGGCGAAAGGCCTCGATCATGCGCGCTCCAAGAGGTAGCCGTCGTCACGGGTAATGCCGATGATCCGGTAGCCGGCGGCGAAGGCATCGAGCAACTGCTCGCGCACCGCGAGCCTCCAGTGCGCAGCAGCGACCGGGTCCGCTGCTCGCAGCGCGACGATGTCGTTCGGCAGCTCGATCACGCGCACATCGCGCCCGGCCAGCGCATCAGGCGCGAGGGGGGCCAGCCGGCCGGCGGCCGCGTCCTGCGCGCGCTCAGACGACAGTCGCCACCAGGCGAACAGCCGATCCGTCGGATCACCGCTGTTGATGCCGTCGTCCATGGATCCGTAGAAGTCGACCTCGAATCCGTCGACGTCTACCCCGAGCTTGACGAGGTTCAGCCGAGCATTGCGGCGCACGAGCGGGTCGAAGGTCCACACGACGGTATCGATCGCCTGCGCCCGGCACCACGACCGCTGATGCTGCTTGAGCGCTGCACCCACATGCTGGTCGCGATAGGGCTCGAGGACCGCGGCCATGTGCGAGTGCAGGTGCGTGTGCCAGCCATCGGCGCTCTCATGCCGCCCGACGAAGTCGAACGCAGCTCCGATCGCGGCCCCGCCGCGATAGGCAGCGCTCACGTAGCCGCCCGCATGCACGATGGCCCTCATCAAGTTGCCCTGGACCTGGCTGGATCCGGTGGCGGATGGCCATACGGTGTCGAAGACCTCGCGGGCGACGTCGAGGTCAGTAAGGTCGGTGAGGGTCCGGACGACGACATCCGCACGCTGCTGCGCAGCGGCAAGGGCATCGTCGACGGCAACACCTGCTCCAGGCAGGCCATCACGTGGCAGACCACCTGCCGCCTGGGCCATCATGGCCTCAACATATCGGGAGGCGACGCATGTCGGATCTGCTTGATCGTGCTGGCCAGCTCGAGGATGCCATGGTCGATGCGGTGCAGGCGCTCGTCACCGTCGAGTCGCCCTCGGACGACATCGAGGCATGCTCGGCGGTGGTGCAGGAGGCCATCGGCATCTTCTCCGGATGGCTGCCCTCGCCCGCGCGCGTCGAGGAGCATGCCGGACGTCCCGTGTGGCGCTGGGGCGCGGACTCCCCGCGCGTGCTGCTGCTCGGGCATCTCGACACGGTCTGGCCGATGGGCACCCTTGCCCGGCTGCCCTTCGCCCGCGAAGGCGACCGGCTTCGCGGGCCGGGGATCTTCGACATGAAGGCGGGCGTGGTGCAGGGCTGGGCGGCGCTCGCGCTCGCGAATGCGGACGACTCCCGGGTGGGCATGCTGCTGACCACAGACGAGGAGATCGGCTCCCCCAGCTCGCGCGGGGTCATCGCCACCGCGATCAAGCAGGCTGACGCGGTCTTCGTCCTGGAGCCCTCGGTCGAAGGCGCGCTGAAGAGCAGCCGCAAGGGCACGTCCTGGTATGTCCTCGACTTCGAGGGCCGCGCATCCCATGCGGGCCTGGACCCAGAGCGCGGCATCAATGCGATGCTGGCCGCCGCCGCGTTCGCAACCGAGGCGGCAGCATGGAACAGCCCCGCCGAGGGCACGACGGTGACTCCGACCGTGCTGCACTCCGGGACGACGTCGAACACGGTTCCCGCCCATGCACAGCTGACCATCGACGTGCGCGCCTGGACCCGCGCAGAGCAGGAGCGCATCGACGGCCTGATGCGGGCACGGGCCCACGCAGCCTCGCCCGCGCGCTGCGATGTGTCGGGCGGTATCGACAGGCCGGCCATGGAAGCGGCAGCGTCGGCAGACCTGCTGGCCACCGCACAGCGCGTTGCGGCCGCGCTCGGCCTCCCCGCGCTGCAGCACCGGGCCGTGGGCGGGGCCAGCGACGGCAACCTCACGGCCGCCGCGGGAGTCCGCACGCTCGACGGCCTGGGTGCCGTCGGCGACGGTGCGCATGCCGACCACGAATGGGCCAGCATCACCGGGATGATCGAGCGGGCCGCGCTCCTTGCCGGCCTGATCGAGGACCTCACGTAAGGTCTGCGGGTGGCCGACGGACCCCTGATCGTGCAGAGCGACAAGACGCTGCTGCTCGAGGTAGACCATGCCCAGGGTGCCGATTGCCGCAAGGCCATCGCGCCGTTCGCCGAACTCGAGCGGGCGCCCGAGCACATCCACACCTACCGGCTCACCCCGCTGGGCCTGTGGAATGCGAGAGCCGCCGGCCACGATGCCGAGCAGGTCATCGACGTGCTCCTGAAGTACTCGCGGTACCCGGTACCGCACGCCCTGCTCATCGATGTCGCCGAGACCATGGCGCGCTACGGGAGGCTTCAGCTCGCGAACGATCCCGCGCATGGCCTCGTCCTGCAGGCGATCGACACGGCCGTGCTCGAGGAGGTGCTGCGCAGCAAGAAGGTCGCGCCGATGCTGGGGGCGCGGGTCGACGACACGACTGTCATCGTCCATCCGAGCGAGCGCGGCCATCTCAAGCAGGCTTTGGTCAAGCTCGGGTGGCCGGCCGAGGACGTCGCCGGCTATGTCGACGGCGAGCGCCATGCGATCGGGCTGGAGGCGCAGGACTGGCAGCCTCGGCCGTACCAGACGGAGGCGGCCGAGGGCTTCTGGCACGGCGGCTCCGGCGTCGTGGTGCTGCCCTGCGGCTCGGGCAAGACCATCGTCGGCGCTTTGGCCATGTCGCTGGCCCAGGCGACCACGCTGATCCTGGTGACGAACACGGTGTCCGCCCGGCAGTGGCGCGACGAACTGCTGCGCCGCACCACGCTGACTGCTGACGAGATCGGCGAGTACTCCGGTGCGCGCAAGGAGATCCGACCGGTCACTATCGCGACCTACCAGGTCATGACGACCAAGCGACAGGGCATCTACCCGCACCTGGAGGTCTTCGACTCCCGCGACTGGGGCCTGATCATCTACGACGAGGTGCACCTGCTCCCCGCGCCCATCTTCCGGTTCACTGCCGACATCCAGTCCCGCCGCCGCCTGGGCCTGACGGCGACACTCGTCCGCGAGGACGGACGCGAGAGCGACGTGTTCTCGCTCATCGGCCCCAAGCGCTACGACGCCCCGTGGAAGGACATCGAGGCACAGGGCTACATCGCCCCGGCCGACTGCGTCGAGGTGCGCGTCACGCTGCCGGATTCCGACCGGATGGCCTACGCCATGGCCGAGCCCGAGGACAGGTACCGACTGGCATCGTGCGCGGCAGAGAAGGTGCGCCTGGCGGAGCAGATAGCGGCCCGGCACGCGGACGATCGCGTCCTGGTGATCGGGCAGTACCTCGACCAGCTTGCCGAGCTCGGCGAGCACCTGGGTGCTCCCGTGGTCACCGGCGATACCTCGGTGCGCGAGAGGGAACGCCTGTTCCAGGGCTTCCGCGAGGGCGAGTACCGGGTGCTCGTCGTCAGCAAGGTGGCGAATTTCTCGATCGACCTGCCCGAGGCAGCGGTGGCCATCCAGGTGAGCGGGTCCTTCGGCTCACGCCAGGAGGAGGCCCAGCGGCTCGGGCGCATCCTGCGGCCCAAGCAGGACGGCCGCGCGGCCCACTTCTACTCGATCGTCACGCGCGACACGGTCGACGCGGACTTCGCCCAGCACCGGCAGCGCTTCCTCGCCGAGCAGGGCTACGCCTACCGCATCATCGACGCAGACGACGTGCGCACTGGCCGCTGGCAGGAGCACTGACACCGGCCACGGACCCTGCGCGCCGACGGCGCGTAGCAGCCGGCTAACGGGAGCGCAGCAGCCCCAGCCTGGCATCGACATCGAAGTTGAAGTCATCGATCGTTCCCACGCCGGGCAGTGGCAGGTGCACGGTGCCCAGGCTGGCGCTGCCGACGAGCTCGAGCTCGTCCATCGGGTGCGCTGCCCCCACGGGGGTGAGGG
>CAYFLP010000188.1:0-4503 GCA_964344045.1 uncultured Bifidobacteriaceae bacterium | reverse complement strand
GACGAGCGCGGCGAGATCGTCAGCCCGTCGACCCTCACCGCGCTGATCGCCGCGCTCGTCGACGATGAAGCAGCGGTCGGCATCGCCGTCGAAGGCCAGCCCGATATCGGCACCCACCTCGCGCACCCGCGCCTGCAGGTCGCGCAGGTTCTCGGGCTCGATGGGGTTCGCCTCATGGTTGGGGAACGAGCCATCGAGCTCGAAGTACATCGCGTCGACGTCGAGCGGGAGGGCGGGCAGGCCGGCGGCGCTGCCCAGCACGGCGGGGACGGTGAAGCCGCCCATGCCGTTGCCGGCATCGACCACGACCTTCAGCGGACGGATGGACGACACGTCGACGAGCTCGCGCATGTAGCCCGCGTACCCCGGCAGGACGTCCTGCTCGCGCACCTCGCCGAGCGGGCCGTCGAATGAGGGCACGCCGTCCTCCACCATGCGGCGGATCTCGCGCAGGCCGGACTCCTGCCCCACGGGCGCGGCACCTGCACGGCACAGCTTGATGCCGTTGTACTGCGCGGGGTTGTGCGACGCCGTGAACATCGCCCCGGGGAGGCCCAGAGCTCCGGCCGCGTAGTAGAGCCCGTCCGTGCTGCACAGGCCGATCAGGATGACGTCGCAGCCCTGCTCGCGCACGCCCTCGGCGAACGAGGCGACGAGCCCAGGGCCCGACGGGCGCATGTCATGGCCGATGACCACGGCTCCCGCACCGCCGTCGGCCGCCCGGATGCCCAGGACGCGCACGAAGGCGGCGCCGACGGCATGGGCCAGGTCCTCGTCGAGCTGGTCGGGGTAGGTGCCCCGGACGTCATAGGCCTTGATGACCTTGTCGAGATCGCGGTCTGTGATGCGCACGCCACGACCCTACCTGTGCCGGCAGCGACCGCCGAACCTCGACTTAGCTGTCGAAGTCGGAGAACAGGTCCGGCTCGTCGAAGGCCGCGATGCCGGGCTCCTGCACGAGCGACGGGTGGTCGTCGGCCGAGGCGAGCACCCGAAGGTGGCCCTTGCGCGCGACCTCGACGGTGCCGACCGGGACCTCGGTGGGAAGCGGAGCGCCTGGCTCATACCGCGGACGGGCAGCCTCGCGCACTGCATTGGCGAGCGCCTCGAGGTCGTCGCTCGACGGGCGCAGGGCATCGGGATCGGGCGTGATGCGCACGATCTCCCAGCCGCGCGGCGCGGTCAGGCGCTCGCTGTGCATCTGGCACAGGTCGTAGCAATGGGGCTCGGCATACGTGGCCAAGGGTCCCAGCACAGCGGTCGAGTCCGCGTAGACGTAGGTCAGGGTGGACACGGCCGGGCTGCTGCACGAGGGCTTGGAACAGCGGCGTCGGCTCACGCACGCGAATGTAGACCGGCAGCCCGGCACAGCACGCGCGGCGCGCCGAAGGAGCACAGACCAGTCAGTTGCGGTCGACGACTGACGGGTCCTGCTCAGCAGTGGGCACGAGTACCTCCGTGCGCGCACGGTTCCACGGGTAGCCGGTCACGAGATCGCCGTACCGCGACGTCTCACGCAGGCGATGGGCGACGACCACCGGCCCGGACGCGGGCGACGTGGTCACGATCGCGGTGTACCAGTCGACGCCGGCAGGCGGGTCGAGCTTGATGTAGCGCAGCTTGCCTGCGTCGATGCGGATCGTGCGCGCGGTGGTCGCAGCTGCCGCGTCCTTGCCTCCGGCGAAGGGAAGCAGCACGATCGACACTTCGGCATCGGTATCCGGAGCCGAGATGAACAGGCGTACGTCGGTGGCCGCGCGCACCGGAAGGCCGCTGACCGCGGCGGGGCCGGTGAACGGCTGCGCGCCCGCGCTGAACGAGGTTTCGTTGTTGACGTTCTTGGCCCCGTAGAACTGGCGCATGCCCGCCACGATCGGCACGTCGGACGTCAGCTCTAGCGTCGCGGGCTGCTTGCTCGTGACCGGTGACATGTCGATCGTGACGACGCCGTCGGCCGGCACGGTCACCTCGCTGCGTGCCACCGGCGCATAAGTGCCCTCGGCCGTCATCACGCGAATGTGCACGATGGCATCGTCGGTGCCAGGCGCGGCGATCGACAGCACGCGAGCTCCGGGGCCGTTCACGACACCGGGCACGTACACCTTCTTCGCCGGGGCGGCCGCCTGCGGGATCCAGTCCGTGCCGATGACCGACAGCCCGCTGCTCTGGGCATCGTCGACGCTCGCGCCGATGCGGCCGGTGCGGGCGAGGACGTGCACG
This sequence comes from uncultured Bifidobacteriaceae bacterium, assembly GCA_964344045.1. Classification (GTDB taxonomy): domain Bacteria; phylum Actinomycetota; class Actinomycetes; order S36-B12; family S36-B12; genus UBA10649. The sequence continues at coordinate 2,283 of CAYFLP010000188.1, read as the reverse complement.
GCAGTAGCGCTCACTCCCGGTGCCAGCACGTCCAGGCGCAGTACCAGGCGGTCCTGGCCCTTCACCACGAGGCCGCGCCCGGCCGGGGCGTCGATGAGGCCATCGGGACCATGGACGAGGACATCGACGACTGCTGAGGTCTCGTCGGGGTTCACGAGGATCACGCGTGTCTGCCGCCCGGCGATGGCTCCGCCGCCGACGAACCAGAAGTCCGAGCCGGCCGGTGCGCAGGCGGTGCTCGCCATGCCACGGCCCGAGCCGCGCGGATCGCGACCCCACTGGTCGGCCACGAGCCCCGGCGCCAGCCTGCCCTCGCCGAAAGCGCGGATAGCCGGAAGCCGGGTGCCGAAGGCCTCGATCTGCGCCTGCCCGCCCGGCACCGTGATCTTGCTGCTGGCCTCCTCCTTGCCGGGCAGGGTCTCCAGGCCCGCGCGTCCGTTGCCGTCGGCCTGGCCGTACTGGCCCGGGATTACCGCAGCAGTCACGCGCACGCCGAGGTCATCGCCCGCACCAGGCTCCGGGCACAAGAGCACGGCGGAGCTGATGGGCTCCACGCTCGACGCGCCTTCAGCCGGCACCGGCGCCGGCTGGCGCACGAGCGTCGCTATTCCGGTCACGGCAACCACCGCCACGACCGCGATGGCGACCGGCGGAATCATGCGGGGCAGCGGCATCAGCGCACCTCCGCCCGCACGGGCCGGGCATCGGCGGACCCAGGGGTCGCAGGCTCGGCATCGAGGTCGGGGTCGGGGTCGGCCTTGCGGCGCGCGGGCAGCGCCATGACGACGAGCGCGAGCAGGACGAGCAGCTGCAGCCACAGCCACTTCGAGCGCCCGCTGTCGTCGAACCAGACCGTGACCGATGCCGCACCCGCAGGCGCAGTGAACGAGGACGACCAGTCGAGCTGGCCGGGGGCCCCGATCGGTTCGAGTGCGCCCTGCGTGCCGTCGGCTGCGACAGTGGCCGCCTTCCATCCGTCGGCCGCGGCGGCGCCCGTGACGAGCACCCGGCCGCCAGGACCGTCCGGGAGCACCTGGTCGAGATAGGGATCGGCTGCGACCGTGCCCTGCTCGGCCAGGCCGAGCGGCTCCTGCTGCAGCGCGGCGCCCGAGCCCGTCAGGAGGCGGGCCCGGCTCGTGACCCCTGCCACGCGCCACAGGACCTCCCCGCCCGAGCTCGACAGCCGGCGCAGGCCCGGCTCGCCATCGAGGGTGGCGATCAGGTCGCGCTCGGACTGCGCGGCGAGCACCACGTAGCGCACGCCATAGCCGGCAAGCCCGGTGATCTCCGAGCCGCCGCGCCCAGAGGCCAGGTCCGCGACATAGCCGTTCAGGGAAGCCCAGGCATCGGCAGGCGGCGGGACGTCGGCCTCGCCCAGGCTCAGGCCGGGGCCATTGAGGAGCGTGTACTCGACACGGCCGCTGTCGCGTGCGTGGAGCATCAGGGTGCGGGGGGCCTGCGGCCCCTCGGAGTCGGCGGCGACGAAGGCGGGCACCAGCACCGACGTGGCGCGATGCAGCATCATCGGCTGCCCGAGCGCAAACCATCCGGCCGCGAGCACCGTCGACCCCAGCGCCAGCAGCGATGCCACGAGCGCCATCGGCTGGCCCAGGGTGAAGTTGGACTCCGCGAAGTGCTCACGCAGGCCGTCCATCGCGATGGCTCCCATCGCGACCATGGCGGCGCCCAGCAGCAGCGTTGCCGGCCCGGGCCAAGTGCGAATCGCAATGTCGCTTCCCGGCGGAGTCACGTTCACCAGGGTCTGGGCAATGCCCGCCAGCAACGCGATCGCCCCGACTGCGGCCAGCGCTCCGATCGACTGCATGCGGTCGCGGCGCAGGAGCGCGAGGAAGCCGCCCAGGACGATGCCCGCGGTGAACCACACCGGGGTCATGCCCGGGCCGCCCGGGTGCAGCAGCGGAATGGCCCACGGCGCAAGGGCGGAGTCCGTGACCCCGGCGCCATTGAGCCCGGGCTCGAGCAGCAGCGCCGAGGGGTGCAGGAGCAGGTCGAGCGACCACGGCATCACGAGCACCAGCGGGGCGAGCAGGCCGATGGCCACCCGAGCCGCGATGGGCAGGACTGCCGCACCCAAGGACAGCATGCGCGCGACCAGCAGGACGATGGCAGCTGCCACCAGGCAGGCCCACAGGGTCGGCGTCGCGGCAAGGACGACCGCCACGAGCATGGCCGTGCCGGCAGCCCGGCGCCAGGTGCCCGTCGGGCCGGCGATGCGCACGAGCGAGCGGATGGCGAAGGGAAGCACGATGGCGGCGATCATGG
>CAYFLP010000187.1:0-4545 GCA_964344045.1 uncultured Bifidobacteriaceae bacterium | reverse complement strand
CCTGGGTCGACTGCGGCGACGCGCAATGCGCCCATGTCGAGGTTCCGCTGGACTACTCCGATCCGCAGGGCGACACGGTCTCGCTGGCCGTCACCAGGCTGCCGGCCAGGGGGACTGCGGTGGGCTCGCTGTTCGTCAATCCCGGTGGGCCAGGTGGCAGTGCAACCGAGTATGCGAGGGCGGCCGACTCCGTTGTCTCGGACGCCATCCGCGATGCGTACGACATCGTCGGAGTCGATCCGCGCGGAGTGGCCACCAGCGACCCGGTGCGCTGCCTCACCGATGCCGAGACCGATCAGCTGCTGACGGTCGACGGCACGCCCGACTCGCCGGAGGAGGAGCAGGCCCTCTTCGATACCGCGGCGCTCCTGGCGAGGGAGTGCGAGCGCAATGCCGCACGCCTGCTGCCGCATGTGGGCACCGTGGATGCGGCCCGCGACCTCGACATCGTCCGCGCGGTGCTGGGGGACTCAGCCTTCAACTACCTCGGCAAGTCGTACGGAACCTTGCTGGGCGCGACCTACGCCGAGCTGTTCCCCGAGACGGTCGGACGCATGGTGCTCGATGGAGTGCTGGCCCCGAACCTCGACTTCGAGCAGACCTCGCACGGGCAGGCGGTGGAATTCGAGAAGGTGCTTCGCGATTTCCTGCGCGATTGCCTGTCGAATGACGGGTGCCCCTTCACCGGCACGGTCGATGACGCCTACGCCCAGCTCGCGGCCTGGCTCCAGGGCCTCGATGGCAAGCCATTGACCGCCGATGGACGCGACCTCACCGAGGCCGTCGCTGCCTATGCGATCCTCGCCAACCTCTACTTCCCGCACTACGACTACCCGAGCCTGCGCAGTGCCTTGGATGCTGCGATTGCCCAGGGCGACCCGAACGAGTTGTTCGAGCTGCTCGATGCACGGATCTCCCGTGGGCCCGATGGCCACTACCTCGACAACTCGACCGATGCCTACTACGCCGTCACCTGCCTGGACCGTCCGTACGCCGGAAGCGACGAGCATGTGCGCGAGCTGGCGCAGCAGTGGGCTGCGGACTCGCCCATGTTCGGCGAGTCGCTCGCGTGGGGCATGCTCAGCTGCCGTGGCTGGCCGGCCTCGGGCGAGCGCATCACCGACGTGACGGCACCCGGCGCGAATCCGATCCTGCTCGTCAATGCGACCCTCGACCCCGCGACTCCCCATCCGTGGGCCGAGGCGCTGCACGCGCGCCTGGCCGGTTCGCGCCTGATCACGTGGGATGCGGTGAACCACACCGCATACGGCGAGGGCTCCAGCTGCGTGGACGAAGGGGTCGATGCCTACCTGCTGGACGGGACGCTGCCGCAGGCCGACCTCACCTGCAAGTAGAGGTTAGGCTAGCCTTACCTGCATGTCTGCCACTGCCGCCGAGTCGGCTCCTGTCGTTGCTCCCGACCCGCGCCGCTGGAAGGCACTGTTCGTCATCGCCATCGCCCAGCTCATGGTCGTGCTCGACGCCTCCATCGTGAACATCGCCCTACCGTCGATGCAGGCCGACCTGGGGATCACCGACGCCGACCGCCAGTGGGTCATCACTGCCTACACCCTGACCTTCGGCGGCCTGCTCCTGCTCGGCGGCCGCATCGCCGACTTCCAGGGCCGCAAGCGCATGTTCATCATCGGCCTCATCGGCTTCGCGATCGCCTCGCTGCTGGGCGGCCTGTCTGCCAACGCTGGCATGCTCTACGCCGCCCGAGGCCTGCAGGGCATGATGGCGGCCCTCCTGGCACCCGCCGCACTCGCGCTCATCACGGTCACGTTCACCGATTCCAAGGAGCGAGCCAAGGCCTTCGGCGTCTTCGGCGGCATCTCCGGCGGCGGCGCGGCTATCGGCCTCGTCGCGGGCGGCCTGCTCACCGAGTACCTGTCGTGGCACTGGACGCTGCTGGTCAACGTGCCGATCGCGGTCGTCGCCGTGCTCCTGGCCCTGCGCTTCGTGCACGAGTCGCGCGCGACGGGCGACACCAAGTACGACATCCCCGGCGCCATCACCGCAACCGCTGGCCTGGTCAGCCTCGTCTATGGCATCACCCAGGCAAACACCCACGGCTGGAACGGCACGACGACCCTCACCTTCATGGGCATTGGCGTCGCGCTGCTGGTGATCTTCTTGTTCATCGAGACGAAGACCACGCACCCGTTGCTGCCCCTGCGCATCCTGGGCAACCGCAACCGCGGCGGTGCCTACCTCGCCTCGTTCTTCGTCGGCGTGGGAATGTTCGCGATGTTCTTGTTCCTCACCTACTTCTTCCAGGGCGTGCTGGGCTACACCCCGCTGCAGAGCGGCCTGCTCTTCCTGCCGTTCTCGGCAGGGGTCGTCGTCAGCGCAGGCCTGGCAAGCCAGCTGCTGCCTCGCTTCGGCCCCCGCTACGTCACCTTCAGCGGCTTCATCCTGGCGATCATCGGCATGCTGCTCCTGCTGCGCATGACCCCCGAGACTGCCTACCTCGGCGGCATCCTGCCGTCGCTCATCATCATCAGCCTCGGCATGGGCCTGATCTTCGTGCCGCTCTCGGCGGTGTCGCTGTTCGCCATCGGCAACCACGACGCGGGCGTTGCATCGGCAGTGCTCAACACGAGCCAGCAGATCGGCGGCTCGATCGGCATCGCCTTCCTCAACACGATCGCCGCCTCTGCCACGACCGCGTTCATCGTCGAGCACCACCTGACGGCACCGACGCCCGATGCCCTCGTCGCCGGCTTCATCCCCGGCTTCGCCTGGGGAGCCACGATCCTCGGCGTCGCTGCGCTCATCTGGGTCATCCTCGTGAACATGTCCAAGTCCGACATGGCTGCGAACGACTCACCGCGCGCGCACGTCGGCTGACCCTCCGGGGGGGTACCCCCTCATCCTCAGTTTGGAGACTCACGACAGTCTCCTGGACGCCTACAGTGCTCGCATGCGCATCGGCCTCCTTCGCACCGCCGCCGTGACTGCGATCATGGCCCTTGCAGCCACGGCGCTGCCCTTGACCGCCCAGGCAGCACCGGCTCCTGCAGCCGACCAGAACGCCCTCGCCGTGCTGCGCGACCAGGGGATCGGCTCCTTCGCGACTGGCTTGTCGGTCGGCCCGGAGATCGGCTGGAACGCGGGGCTCACGAACGCGCAGCCGCCGTCGGCGACCTACTACCGCATCTGGGACGAGAAGACGGCGTGGCGCGACATCAACCCATCGCGCGGAGAATTCAACTGGGACATCCTTGACGCCCGCATCGACAAGGTCACCAATGACTGGCACGGCAAGCCGATCCTCGTACTTGGCCTCACTCCTGAGTGGGCTGCGGCCAACCCGAGCGCGGGAACCGGCACCTGGGGTGCGGGCTCGGCGAGCCCGCCGGCCAACATGGACGACTGGAGCAATTACGTCGCAGCCGTCGTTCAGCGCTATGGCGGGCGCATCGGCGCGTACGAGATCTGGAACGAGGCGAACCTGCAGACGTTCTGGCAGGGCAGCGTCGATCAGCTGGTCGAGATGACAAAGCGGGCCTCGGCGATCATCGGCCAGTCCGCCCAGGTGCTCGCGCCTTCTGTCACCACGCGCCTTCCCAGCGGTGGCAAGTGGACTGCTGCTTACGCAACAGCCCTCGGCGACGCCAATGCCGGTCTCATCGACGGATGGGCAATCCACACCTACCCGGCAGGCAACGCCGGACCGACGGTCCAAGGTGCCTGCACGGCACGTGTCGAGGGCATCGACAAGTGGCAGATCGCACTGGCCGCGGCTGTTGGCCCTGACTCTGACTTCCTGCGCAAGTCCCAGTGGGACACCGAGATCAACTACGGACTCGCCGGCCCTGGTGCGAACCCGGCAACCGACTGGAGCGACTTCGACGGAGGCATGCTCCTGATCTGCACCTATGACGATTCCCACTGGATGGGCATCGACGTAACCGTCTGGTACGAATACACCGCGGAGCCATTCGACCTGCTCGGTGTTCAGTTCACGCCGACGACGCAGGTGGTCAACGGCGCCTGGAATGCGATCGCCACGAACATCGCACGCGATCCGATGAATCCCTGGATCCCCACTATTGCCGCTGCCGATTCGGCGAGTGACGCCAGTAGTTCCGCATCAGACTCATCCTCCACGGTCAGTCAGGACGATGAACAGCGTTCGATCCGTCTTCGGGGCAAGAAGAAGAAGGGATCGAGCCGGTACACGTTCTTCGTCTACGGTGACACAACGGGCTTGGCTGGAAAGTCGCTCGTCGCCATGGCGAAGACGGATCCGGCCAATGACTACGTGCGCGGTGGAACAGCCTGGGTGGATGAAGGCGGAACGTTCACCTGGACGCTGGCCACGCGGGCCAAGTCCCTGTGGGTCTTCTTCAAGGACCCGGAGAGCGGCGTGCACTCCAATCGCCTCAAGCTCAAGTAGGCCTGCACCCCGAGGATGCGACCTCAGCGCCCCGGCTATGCTTGTGGGGCTTTCCGGAAAGGCCGCGAGGAACCATCCGGATGCACGCCGCCTTAGCTCAGGGGTAGAGCAACGCACTCGTAATGCGTAGGTCCGGGGTT
>CAYFLP010000186.1:0-4668 GCA_964344045.1 uncultured Bifidobacteriaceae bacterium | reverse complement strand
CGTCGAGGACGACGGCGTGGGCGTGTCGGACGAGGCCCGAACGACGTCGTCCTCGACAACGAGCCGAAGCCGGCCTGACCGTTCATCTGACTGCAGCCCGATCATGATCCGGGACGCATGCGCATGCTCGACGGCGTTGTGCGCGAGCTCGGACAGCACCATGGCCAGGGGAATCGCCTGGTCGGCGGCAAGCGGGCCCCAGGACCCCTCGCGGACCAGGTGCGGCACGGTCGGCGAATATCCCGGAGCCAGCTCGCGGACCAGCCCCACGATCCGATCGGCGACTTCGTCGAAGTCGACCGCCTGGCCTCCCTCGGCCGACAAGGACTCGTGGACGACCGCGATCGCGGCAACGCGCAACTCGGCCTCGGCCAGCGCCTCGCGCGCCTCGGCGCTGCCGGAACGCCGCGCCTGCAGCCGGAGCATCGCCGCCACGGTCTGCAGGTTGTTCTTCACCCGATGGTGGATCTCGCGGATGGTGGCGTCCTTGGTCAGCAGGGCGCGCTCGCGGCGGCGCAGGTCGGTGACGTCCTGCAGCAGGACGAGCGCGCCTTCTCGCGCTGCGTCACGCAGGAGCGGAATGCCGGTCAGCTGGACGATCGCCGCGGGGTTCTCGATATCGGCCACGCCCGCAGAGCGACCCGATGCGATAGCGCTCAGGTGCTCGTCGACGGGGCCGGGCCGATGCGCCAGCCGCACTGCGAGCTCGCGCAGCGACGAACCGGTGACCTCCGTCGCAAGGCCCAGGCGGCGCAGGGCGCTGACGGCATTCGGGCTGGCGTAGTCGACGAGGCCCTGAGGGTCGAGCCGGATCAGGCCGTCGCCCACACGCGGGACGGAACTGCCCTGCTCGCCGGCGAAGGCGGCCGGGAACTGGCCGGACACGACCATCTGCAGCAGGGCATCAGCCGCGCCCAGGTACACCTGCTCGAGCTGGCCGGCCACTCGTGGCGCGGCGGACATGTGCCGCGCGACGACGGCAATGACCCGACCGCCCCGGGCGATGGGAAAGGCCTCGGTGCCGCGCGGCACGAGTGCGTCGACTGCGTCTATTCCGTCGCCCTCGGTTCGCGGTGCGGCCGCGACGCGCGAGAGCACCGGCCGCCCGAACGCAGTGGCCTGCTCGACCGGCCCCGACCGGCCCCGGGGGCTGAACTCCCCGACGCAGTCGTCGGGCACTGCGGTCGGCGCGGTAGTAGCCCGCACCTGGGCGACCGCGACATGGCCGCCGTCATTCCACGTGGGGACCCAGAGGACGAGGTCGCTCAGCGCAAGGTCGGCCACCAAGGACCACGAGCCCACGAGGGCCGCTAGGGCTTCGATGTCATCGCCACCCAGTTCGGTTCGCTCTTCGATGATCCTCAGCGGCAGCGCCATCCACTGAGCGTACGCCCGCTGCCGCATGCGGGGCCGACAGTGCATAGTGGTGCCCATGTCGGCGAGTCGTACCGGTGAGATCGTGCGCCCTGCGCGCGACAGCGAGCTCGACCAGGCCGGGGAACTGTGCGTCGCCGCATATCGGGCCGGCGGCCACCTGCCCGACGGCGATCCCTACACCGATGTACTGCGCGACGCGCGCGCACGGGCACGCACCGCGGACGTGCTCGTCCTCGAACGACAGGGTGCGGTGATCGGCACCGTGACCGTGTGCCCACCTGGCTCTCCCCTTGCCGAGATCGGCCTCGAGGGCGAGCTGGAGTTCCGCTTCCTGGCGGTCGATCCCGAGCACTGGGGCACGGGTGCCGGCCCTGCCCTGGTGGATGCGTGCGATGAGCTCGCACGGGCACAGGCTGCCGATGCGCTCGTCATCTGCGTCATCTCGATCAACCAGCAGGCCATGCGCATGTACGCACGGCTGGGCTTTCACCGCCTGCCGGAACGGGACTGGTCTCCGCGAGAAGGCGTGAGCCTGCTCGCCTTCCGGCGAGCCGTCACCTCCTAGGCGGGCTCGCGCCTCGCGGGTCCTGGCGACGTCGGATCAGGCGAGGATCGCGAGGACGTCTCCCTCGCGCACGACGTCGCCCGGTGCGACAGCGATCTCGAGCACCGTGCCCGCCTGCTCCACCACGACGGGGATCTCCATCTTCATGGACTCCAGGAGCATGATGGTGTCGCCGATCTCCACGCGATCACCCGCTGCCGCCACGACAGTGTGGATGGAGGCCACCATCTCAGCGCGGATGGTCTGGCTCACGGCTGCTCCTCTCGGTCGTGCGCATCGGTTGCGACGACGGTTACCTGTCGCACGCTCGCGACCACGCGCATGCGCAAGCCCTCCGGCGCGACGCTACACCCGCCGGAGCGGTGTACGAGGTACTTCACCTGCTGTTGCACCTGGTACTCGCTCGAGCAGCTCACGCACGCCACCACATGGGCCATCACCACGGTGATGTCGGCATCACTTGCCTCCCCGTCGAGGACGGTCAGCGCAATGGCGATGTACTCGGCGCAGGTCAGGCCGCGGGGCATCTCGGTCATCGCACATCACCTTCCGCAGCGGGCATGAACCCTCGCTCGACGGCATAGTCGGCCAGCAGCTCGCGCAGCTGGCGGCGTCCGCGATGCAGGCGCGACATCACGGTTCCGATCGGCGTCTGCATCATCTCGGCGATCTCCTTGTAGGAGAACCCCTCGATATCGGCGAGGTAGACCGCCATGCGGTAGTCCTCCGGAAGGGCGGCCATGGCTTCGACGATGTCCGTATCGGCCAGCCGGTCGAGCGCCTCGGCCTCGGCCGAGCGCAGTCCCGCCGAATCGTGGCTGCCCACCTCGTGCAGCTGACTGTCGGTCAGGTCGTCGGCGCCGGACTCGAATGGCCGGCGCTGCTTCTTGCGATAGTCGTTGATGTAGGAGTTCGTCAGGATTCGGAAGAGCCACGCGCGCAGGTTCGAGCCCTCGGCGAAGGAGTCAAACGCGGCGAAGGCCTTGAGGTAGGTCTCCTGGACCAGATCCTCGGCATCAGTGGGATTGCGCGTCATGCGCAGTGCTGCGCCGTACAGCTGGTCGAGGTACTGCATCGCGTCGCGCTCGAAGCGGTCGGCGCTGTCGGTGCGCTGGCCTAGCTCCGCACCGATCGTCGCGGAATCCGCTGTCTCCTGGCTCATCGTGCCCGAGCCTAACGCGGGCCGGTCCATGAGCAGCATGCTCCTGCCAACGCCGGCGCGTGCCTATGCATTCCCGCGGGTGGCACCACCAGGTATGGCGCCGAGAAAGGCCATCACGTCGTCGAGCGCCCCCGGGAGCCCCGCCGACGCCGAGCGCTTCGGCACGCGCAGGGCGTGGTCGGCATCCACGACGGGGACGACCTGCGCGGAAGGGCAGGCCTGCGCCACTTCGGCGGGAGTCCCGAAGGGATCGCGCTCGCCCTGGACTGCCAATGCAGGCACGGACAGGCCCGACAGCTCGTCGGCGCGCGAGCGCTCTGGGCGCCCGGGCGGGTGCAGGGGGAAGGCGAGCAGCAGTAGGCCAAGCACGCCCAGCGCATCGGCGGTCCGGCAGGCCACGCGCGCACCGGCGCTGCGCCCGCCGGCGACCACGACGGGGGCCGGAAGCACGGCCAAGGCTTCCTGCCAGCCGCGGTCGAGGTGGGCTGGCGGCGCGGCCACCCTGCGCCCGGCGACGCGCCACGGTTGCTCGACGAGGACGACCCGCCAGCCCGCCTGGGCGGCCGCCGAGGCGACCGCCTGCAGGTCACTGGCCTCCACACCGCCTCCGGCGCCATGGCCCAGCGCGAGCACCGGCCCGGCGGCCGGCCCGGTGAGGTGCAGGCGGGCGTGGCCCAGGCTCGTGGCGACGTCCATGCTCGTGGCGACGTCCATGCTCGTGGCGACGTCCAGGCTCGTCGCGAAGACCGGGCTCGTCGCGAAGACCGGGCTCGAGTCGGCTGGCGTGATCGAACCAGCCTCCGGCACCCGGCTCACGAAGTCGCGGCCAGTGGCTCGATCAGCGTGGCCCCGCTATTGCGGACGCTGTTCACAGCCGTGGCCACGGGATAGGCAGTGAGCTCCCCGCTGCCGCGTGGGGACATGAGTGCCGTGGCGTCCTGCCCGATCACTCCCGGGTCGAGCCAGGCGTCCCAATCGCCCTGCGCGACCGACATGGGCATCCGGTCGTGGATGCTCGCGAGGTCATCGGTCGCCGCAGTGGTGATGATGGTGAAGGTCAGCAGCCAGGAGGCCGGGTCCTCGGTCGGAACGCCCGGGTCGCGCCACCATTCGTACAGGCCGGCCAGGGCAAGGCTGTGCTCGTCCGCCCGATGGATGAAGAACGGCTGCTTCACCGGCTTTGTCCCCACGGGGGCAGCCGACGGCAGGTACCACTCGTAGTAGCCATCGGCGGGAACAAGGCACCTTCGCTTGGCGAAGGCCGAGCGGAAGGAGGGCTTCTCGGCAACTGTCTCCGCTCGCGCATTCGCCATGCGCGAGCCGATGCCGGCATCCTTTGCCCAGCGCGGCACCAGGCCCCAGCGCGCTGCTTCGAGCGAGCGCTCGAGGACGTCAGCATCGCTACGACGGTCCACGACTATGTAGGAGCGCTTGGTCGGCGCGATGTTGTAGTCCGGCACGAGGCGCTCTGCAGGCTCCTGCGTCCCGAATTCGACGGCAAGGGCGGACGGGTCCTTCGACAGGGCATAGCGACCGCACACGACGTGCATCCTGCCGGTCCGGC